>JBFIJP010000051.1:0-15368 GCA_041600695.1 Thermoplasmatota archaeon
CGAGGATCCGGTCGCGCCTACAACTCGAGCCTCCGGTGTGGTCGTAGGCATACAGCCGCGCGCGGGCGGCCACTGGCGCTGGGGGCGAGGCACGGCCTTTCGATGGCGGCCATTCGGCGTAATACAATTTGATGGGCGAGTCTCTGCTCGCGACGGTTTTCAGGACCCGGAGCGGTCGCTGGCGGGGTCAGGGGCGCTTCTGTATCGCCTGGGCAACCCCGCGGGTAGGGCGCGGCGTCCGACCACTCCTGGCCCACCCAACCCTTATCCATGACCCCTTTGTCGGCGGCCACGCCCATGTCCATGCTGTTCGACGCCGAGGAGTTCGTTCGGGAGCAAATCGCGGCGGTTCGCAAGCAGGTCGGCGACAAGCCGGCGGTCATCGCCGTGTCTGGTGGCGTCGACTCCAGTGTAGCCGCAGAGATCGTGAAGGAAGCCATCGGCGACCAGCTTCATGCTGTCTACGTGGACACTGGCCTGATGCGCAAGGACGAGTCCGCCGAGGTGGAGGCCATGTACCGTCGCATGGGCCTCAATCTGACCGTTGTTCATGCGGGCCCCGAGTACTTCGAGGCGCTGGCTGGCGTCATCGATCCCGAGAAGAAGCGCAAGATCATCGGTGAGAAGTTCATTCGCATCTTCGAGCGCGAGGCCAAGAAGACCGGCGCGAAGATCCTGGTTCAGGGCACCATTGCGCCCGACTGGATCGAGAGCGGTGGCGGCAACCGGGACACGATCAAGAGCCACCACAACGTCGGCGGGCTACCCAAGGACATGGATATGGAACTGTGCGAGCCCCTGTACGATTTGTACAAGGACGAGGTTCGCGCGGTGGCTCGTTTCCAGGGGATTGAGGTGGCGGAGCGCCAGCCGTTCCCCGGCCCGGGCCTGGCTGTGCGCGTGATTGGTGAGTTGACGCCGGAGCGCGTGGAGATCTGCCGCGAGGCCAACTACATCGTCAGCCGTGAGATCGACGCGGCCGTCGCCCGGGGCGACATGGAGACGCCGTGGCAGTACTTCGCGGTCTTGACCAATACTCCGACGGTGGGCGTGCAGGGCGACATCCGCGCCTACGGTGAGACGATCGCCGTGCGGGCTGTGCAGTCCATTGATGCCATGACGGCCATGGCGTTCCCGATCCCGTGGCTGGTCCTTGAGCGCATCAGCCGTGGCATCACCAACCACCCGAAGCTCAAGGACAAGGTCAACCGCGTGGTTTACGATATAACCGACAAACCCCCGGCAACCGTGGAATGGGAGTGACGCGAAGCGGCACGAGCATGGAGCGGTTGACGTGGGTTTGAGGCGCCGCAGGCGCCGTGCGGGATGGAGGCCGTCGCAGACGGCCTTCGGACCGACAAACCCCCGGCAACGGTCGAGTGGGAGTAAGCGGAGCGAGCGACCGCGAGTCCTTGCCGGGCGACTGCTGGCCGCTTGCGGCCAGTACGATGTCGGCGGGGTGATCAAGATTAGCGCTCGCGAGTTTCCCGGAAAACCTGGGCAGGAAAAGGAAAAGGGGCAGAGAAAAAACCGGTGCGCCTACGGGTAGTAGTTGTCGCCGACGCAGCGGCCGTCCATGCTGGTGTTCTTGTTTTCGACGCTGCAAATCCAGGGCTCCGCGATGTCGGGGATGCTGTCGCCGTCGCCATCCACGAAGTCCAGGGTGTACAGCAGGCCCCACCATGCCAGATCGCCAGCGAGCCCGACGGGATCGCCAAGCACGTCGAGCGGCGAGAGGGCGTCAAATACGGCGTTGAGCACGGCGTCCAGCGCAGTGTACGTGGAGGGGGGCGTCCAGGTCCGCGACGAGTCGCATGTGCCCAGGGTGGGGTGGGACTCGACCTGGTTTCGCGTGGCCTGGCGGCCACACAGTTCCGGTCCAGCGAAGGCGCTCACGACCGGCATGGCGAAGATGTCGGTGACGCACGCGGCCCAGAGTTGGATGGGGCCGCACTGGTTGTCGATGGAGTCGAGGGCCCAGTCGGGATCGGGTACGCAGTAGGCGCCCATTTCGATGTAGCAATGGCTTTGGGTGGTGGGTCCGGCCGACGCGTGGCTGGCGGTGGCGAGGCCGGTCAGTAGCAGCAGGGCGGCGGCGAACAGGGTGGTGGATCTGGCTGTCATCTGGGGTCCTGGTTCTGTGTCGAACCGGCCTTGGATTTTCACTCAGTTTTTAAGAAAGACCTGATGAACGAACTGGGGTGGAATGCAGGCGGCTTGAGAGCGGATGGCCCGCGGCGCACCCCGGTGGGCGTTCGCTGGAATGTCATCGCGCCACAATACCAGGTTGAATGGGGAAGACGGGCAAGCGAGAAACGTGCGGGCTACGGGTAGTAATTGTTGCCGACGCAGTAGCCGTCTAGGTTGGAGTTCTCGTTTTCGACGCTGCAAATCCATGGTTCAAGGACGTCAGGGATGAGGTCGCCATCCCCATCCAGGAGTCCGAGAACCAGTTCGGCGGCCCACAGGACAAGGCCCACGACCAGTGGGGCGGCACCCCCCACCAGTTCGCCCACGGGGCCGAGGGCCTCCGTGATGGTGTCCAGCACGTCCTCCAGAGCCGTCTGTGTGGTGGGGGGCGTCCAGGTCCGGGAGGTTTCGCATGCTCCCAGGGCGGGGTGGGCGTCAATCTGGTTCCGAATCAGTTGGCGGCCGCACAGTTCCGGGCCGAGGATGATGCCTGCCAGGGGCAGGGCCAGCTGGTCGGCCAGGCACGCCCCCCAGAGCTTCACGTCGCGACCGCATTGGTCCTGGAGGTTGTCGAGAACGTAGTCCGGGTCGGGTACGCAGTAGGCTCCCATTTCGACGGCGCAATGGCTCTGCGTGGTGGGTCCGGCAGATGCGTGGCCTGCGCTGGCGAGGCCGGTCAGTAGCAGCAGGGTGGTGGCAAGCAGGGTGGTGGACTTGGTTGTCATGGAAATTCCTGGTTTCAATTAAATGAACCCTCGATCATTGGTTCGTTTTTAGCAAATGTCAAATGAATGATCTTGCCGGCAACTCGGCCAGAGGCTACCGCCCTCATCGCGGGTGGTAGTCCTGGCCCGTGCACGATCCGTCCACGCTCTGGTTTTCGTCTTCGACGAAACAGAGGGTCGGTTCAATCGCGTCCGGAATTCCATCGCCGTCGGTGTCAATCATCCATATGATGGGGTACACCGTAGCGAGAACCTGGTCGACGGCAGCCCAGACGGGCCTCGCGGCTTCTCCGGCGGCTTCACGGGCATCCCGTGAAATCTCATCGACGCGTTCGGGCAGGTCTTCAACCAAGGCGTCGACATCCTCCGCAATTGCGTTAACCACGACGGCCAGGATCGGAGGCGCCCAAGTTGTGGAACTCGTGCATCGTCCCAGGAGCTGGTGGGTGGCGATCACCGTCCGCATGATCTCGCGGCCACACAGCGAGGCACCGACAATGGGTGCGAGGGTGCCCAGCACGTAGTCGGCGTGGCACACGGCCGTGTGTGGGGGATCGCCCCGGCAGCGGTGATTGAGATCGCCAATGATGCGCGCCAGGTCCACCTCGGTTTCGCACCATGGTTCGGGTACGAACTTGCAGTGGTGGTCGTTAGATGCTGTGGGGCCTCCGACGGGCGCGGTTGCACTTGCCATGGAGGACGAGAGCATCAAGCTGGCCGCGGCAAGGATCAGGAGTTGTGTTAATTTGATGAAAGCACCACCTGTGTGTTGAACACACGGCCTCGGATGCGTCAATCAATCATAAATTTGTTCCGAAGATCAATAAATCTTTTTTGCTGGGCCCACACTCCGAATTCTATTCATTTCATTGCTTGACGCAGCCGTTTCCCCGAGCCTCGGGTCCCGTGGGCGTGGGCGTGCGCCTGGGGCCGACGCGGCGGGGGCGCCAGAAGCCGATGCTGGATGCCGTTATGCTCAGCAGGCGGCGGGTCCTGCCGGTGTCATGGATGGAGGGGGATCGAGTCGAGGGGCATCGGGCGGGTCAGCCTGTGTGTTCGTACAACACGTCCGCGGCCACGTTGTAGGCCAGGTTGGAGTCGTTGGCGTGGAGTTCAAGCGTCCAGTTGCCAATGGCTTCCTCGCGTGCCTCATCACCGTCCGCAAACCGGAATTCGAGAACGGTCACGGTTTCGTCCTGCGTGAACAACAGGCCGTCCTGTTCCTGCGCCGTCCCCCGGGCGACTTCGTTGCCCTGGGCGTCACGGAGGATGGCTTCCACGCATTGAATGGCCCAATCGATGATCTCACCTGCATCCTCGATGGTCACCAACACCTCAAGCGTGTCGAAGGAGGCGGCGTCGACGGGAATGGTCCATTCCTCGTGAAGGCCGGATCCCGTATCACCGGCGACCCGCAGATTGAAGTTCTCCAGGTGGCGGCCGGGGGCGGCGATCTCGCCTCCCTGGGCCGCCTGGCGGGCGTCGGCGCCGGTTGGCGGGGTCTGGTCATTGCCGTCCGATTCCGGCGTGGCCGTCTCGTGCGTGTCCTCAGGGATTTCCGGCTCGACTGCCAGGGGCGGGGTGGGGTCGGCGACGGCGGCCGTCGGCGTCTGCGGGTCCGTGGTCGTGGCTCCCGTCAACCACATGCCCGTGATGCCGGCCGTGGTCAAAAGTGCAAGCATCAGCAGATTTCTTTGCAAAACCATGCACGGGGATAAGTCCGGGGGCCTTCTTAGCGAATCTAGTCGGATGGCCCAGATTTGGTAGGTCCTGGCGTCCCCTAAGCCAGGATGGAAACGGTGCGCGGCAGGGCCTGCCGGATGTCCGCCTGGATTTCCCGGCTTGTCGATGGTCGGCTGCAAGGGGGCCGGCTACAGGCCGGGCATGGTCCTGCTAGGGCTGGTAGTCGTTTCCATAGCACCGGCCGTCGAGGTTCGAATTCTCGTCTTCCAGGAAACAGATCGTGGGCTCCAGGGCATCGGGGATCAGGTCGCCGTCCCGGTCAATCAGATCGAGGAGGGCCCACGGCACTGACAGAATGAGGCCAACGATGCCGCCCACAATGGGGCCCGCGATGTCGCCGATGGCATCCTCGGCGGCGTCGATTTCGTCATTGACTCCGTTGATGATCCCGTTGACATCGGGGGCAACCCATTCGTGGCTGGAGATGCACTCCCCCAGCCAGGGGTGGGCGGCTATCAGGGTACGTAGGGCTTCGCGGCCGCACAAGCGCGGGCCCAGCGGGGGCTCGGCGGCGCACGTCGCCCAACTTGTCACATCCGTGCCGCATGCCTCGGCGATTTGTTGGATGATGTAGGCGGGCTGGTAGATGCATTGGTTGTTGATCTCGTGGCTGCATTCGTGGGAGCTGGCCGTCGCCTGTCCGGCCGCGCTGGAGGCCACAAGCAGCAGGGCGGCGGCAAGTAGGGGAGTTCTTGCTGGGGTCATGCCTGGTCCTCGGCTCGCTGGAGCCACCCGCACATAGTTATGGCTACAAGTATGGTTTGGGTTGGAGGAGTGCGGCAGGATCGGCGCGAGTAGCCGCGACGGCCATTTCTGGGCGCTTCGGTTTGGTCATCGCTGTACTCCCTCGTGTCTCCACTCGCAAGGGTGGCCGTCATGGCAGCCGCCATGTTGGCTCGCGCACGGGTTCAGAAAAGGCCGCGGACCTGCCGGGCGACCGGCCGCGACCGCCTGGCGATGGAGGTCCTTCCCGCTCCAGCGGCGCTCTACAAAGCCCCTGATTCCAGTTCGCTTCCAGCTTACGCAGGCATGGGTGCCACGACCATCAGCGCCCCCCGCAGGTCTGCCAACAGCGCTTCGACGGGCTCGAGCCCAACGTGCACGCGCACGATTCCTGGTCCGATGCCGGCTGCGGCCTGGCCCTCTTCGCCCATGAGCGCGTGGGTGGTGCTGGCGGGGTGGCTGGCGAGGCTTTCGAAGCCGCCGAGGCTCACGGCCCGCTGGAAGACCGTCAGTTGGTCCAGGAAAGCCATGGCGGACTCGGCGTCACCGAGGTCGATCGTGAGGATGGAGCAGCCGAGGGGCATCTGCCGGGCAGCCAGGCCGTGGTCGGGGTGGTCGGGCAGCAGCGGGTGGCGGACGGTGAGTCCGTCGGCGGCCAGTTCCTGGGCGATGTGGTGGGCGCTGCCGGCCATCGCCTTCACGCGCAGTTCAAGCGTGCGGGCGCCGCGCAGGGCTAGGTAGGCCGCTTCCGGGTCCATGACCGGGCCGGCGTCCTTGAGCCAGCCGCGGATGGGTTCCAGTAGCTCGCAGCGGCCGATGGCGGCGCCGCCGATCAGGTCGCTGTGGCCGCCGATGGCCTTGGTCAGGCTGTGGACCACGATGTCGGCGCCGAGCTGGAGGGGTTGCTGGGCGATGGGGGTGGCAAAGGTGTTGTCGACGACCAGCAGACCGCCGGCCGCGTGGGTAAGGCGTGCCGCCGCCTCGATGTCCACCATGCGAAGGTTGGGGTTCATGGGGGTTTCAAGGAATACCACATCGACGCCGGGGGCCACCGCCGCGGCCAGGGCGGCGGGGTCGGTGGAGTCCACCGTCACCAAGTCAACGCCCCAGTCGGCCAGCCGGTGCAGTAGCGCGTACGTGCAGCCGTACACGCAGGGGTCCACGACGAGGCGGGCCCCGGGGCGCAGGAGGCTCATGAGGGTGATGTGGATGGCGCCCATGCCGCTGGCCGCCGCCACGGCGCCAACGTCCTCCAGGCCGGGCGTGCCTGCGCCCTCCAGACGGGCCAACTCCTGTTCCAGGGCGGCCACGGTGGGATTGGAAAGGCGGCTGTACAGCAGGCCGGGCTCGCCGGCAAACCGGGCTGCTCCCTCGGCGGCGGTGGGGAACGTGAAGGTGCTGCTGCGAACAACGGGCGGGTTGACGGCACCGTACGGGTTGACAGGATGCACGGCGAGCTGCTGGACCATGGCCGCACATCGAGCCATCGGACTTTGCACTTGTCCAGCCTGAGCTGTCATAATGTCAACTAGATGGACACCAAAGGGTCTAAGACTTATCAATGTGTAAAGTTCGATGATGGATGAGCTAGACAGGCGGATCCTCGGCCTCCTGCGTCGGGACGCCCGCCTGCCCGTCACGGAACTGGCCCGTCAGGCGGGCACCTCCCGTGCCACGCTGCACGAACGTCTCAAGCGCCTCCAGGCCACCGTCATTCGGAGCTCGACGGTGATTCTGGACCCCGCTGCGCTGGGCCGGCCGCTGCGGGCCTTCCTGCTGGTTGGCTGGCGAGCCGAACGCAACGACGACCAGCGTGGCGTCGCCCAAGCCATCGCCGCCATCCCCGGAGTCGAACGCGTCCACATCACCACGGGACAACACGACTTCCTGGTGGAGGTCGTCGCCCGCGACATGGACGAGGTCGGCCGGCTCATCATTGAACGAATCCGCGCCCTGCCCGGCGTCGGCGGCACCGAGACCGTGCTCACCTTCTGGACGTTCGAGGGCGCAGGGGTGCCGCTTGACTAACCCGCGTGCCTCGACGGGACTCGCCATGATGGGAGTCGTCGCCACCACAGTCGCGCAAGTGGGCGTCCGGCCGGCTCGTCCGGCAGGCAACCCTGATGTGGCCCGCCACCGTCAACGCAACATGGCGCGCCTCCTCCTGGTCATGACGCTGCTGACGGCACCCCTGGCCGGCTGCCTTGTCGACCAACACCCCGACGCAGACACGGCCATCCAGCCCCAGCCGTTCACATTCCACGTCTTGACTGCCAACGGCGCAGTAGCCTCCATCGCCGCCCTGGCTTGGCTGCCCGAGTCGCCCCACGCGGCCCTCCTGCTCCTGCACGGGGCCAGCGGCGTCAAGGAGAACTACTGGGGGGACCTGGGCGTCCACGACTATTCCACAGGAGCCTGGCATGCCGCACAAGGCCGCGCGGTCTTCGCCATCGACCGGCCCGGCTACGGCCAGTCGAAATTGCCCGCCAGCGAGCTCACATCCGTCGAAGACGAAGCCTTCATGATTGACCAGGTGGCCCAAATGATCCGCACCGCCACCGGCCACCCGGTTGCCCTACCGCTGGCCGCCCTCGGCGTCTCCATGGGTGCGTTCATGGCCACCGTCACACAGGGGCTCCACCAGAGCTTCGACGCCATCGCTCCCCTGGCCTGGGCCCACCACGCCATCAGCGACGACGCCAAAGCATGCCTGCGGGGGCCCATCAACCTCGACGGCGGCCCCTGCCCCGAGCCACCCCTGGACGACTTCCACATGGCCAACGCCGACCCTGGCGTCGCCGACGCCGTCATTGCGGGTTACCAGGAACCCCCAGCCGGTGTCCTGGCCGGCTTCATGGCCTGGCAAAACCTGGCCTGGGCCGTGCACGGTGGCCTGGAGCCCGCCGCCGACGCGCCGTCCCTCTACGATGCCACAGCGGCCCGTGTCCAGGTGCCGGTGCTGGTTCTGATCGGCGAACGCGACTGGTACATCGACGCCGCAGCCGCCTCCGGCGAGGGGAACTACTACGGCGCAGGCGCTACCGTGGCCACCGTTCCCGACACTGGCCACATGCTGCTACACCACCTCAACCATGAAGCTGTCCACCTCCAGGTGCACAACTGGCTGGTCCTTTTCCATTTATGAAGACCGAAGGGTCGCCCGAAGAGCGGGGTAGGCGGATCGGCGCAGCAATCAACGCCGCCCTCAGCGATGGCCGCCACGCGCGCCTCCTGCCGCTCGCGCATCACCCGTCGCCCGACGCCCGGCGGCCAACGTCGCCCAGGGTCCCAGGAAGAACCCCGCCGGCACCGGCGTGGGCCCCGGCGCCCCTCACTTGATCTCCCAATGATCCATGGATCGTGCCGCTTTGCGCCACCAGAGGCAGGTCAAAGCCCGGCTGCGCAGCCTGTGCCCTGCCACGCTCCTTCCGCGCAGCGCCAACCTTCATATTGTAGCGGGGAGTCTACGGAAAGGCTCTCTGTGGTAGGAGGATCGTTCGATATGGCTCGTCAACCCCCAAATCCGCCGCCGGTGGCCGCGCTCGCACTCATCGTGCTTCTCGCGGTTTCGCCCATGGCGCTGGCCGTCAACACGGGCGCGCCCGTCCAGGCGCCCATCAGCTCACAGGCGCTACCCAGCGCCTTTTCCTGGCAGGAGGCACATGACCTCCTGTATGATCAGAATCACCCGTCGCAGGGTATTTTCCGCGCATTTGATGCGTCCGAACTGCTCCTCGACGTCAACGAGAAGGCGATCCTGGAAACCCTCTCGCCGGATGCCCGCTGGCTGGTCGATCAGCAGCGCAGCAACCTCCAACTCGCCCGTGACGTTTACACGTTCATGGAACAGGGCGGGGGCTCCTTCGCGGAGAACATGGAACTCGTGAAGTTCATCAGTTCCTGGCAGGGCGTCACCATGGCCGGCTCCGCCGAACCTCTCCCCCTGCACGGCTACGAATTGCCCTCGCAGGCGGTTGCGGCCCTCCTGGCCCGGTACAACACCGAAGCCACACCCGAGCAATGGCGCGAGGTTCTGGCGCTTGACGAGCAGCCGGACCGGATCCGCAACGCTCTGGCCCGCTTCTTCGATGCCTGGATGGCCGTCGAGGACTCGGTGCGCCTCGCCTACGCCAACGTCGACATGGAACGTGTGGCGGCCCTGGAAGCCACCCTGTGGCTGCTCGACGAGGGTCTCATCGGCAGCGCCACCGACACCCTTGCCGGGACCCAACACCCCCGGCTTGCCTTGCAGGACCTTGGAGTCGACTACTCGGCCATCTTCCCGACGCGCAACCAGTTCCTAGACACCGTCGTTGAGGTCGCCACAGCCTTCGAGTTGGAAGAGGCTGTCGAGGTGCAGTTCACAAGCGGTGCCACGGCCATCCCGCCGGTCATCGCCTTCGACATCCGTGGCTTCGACAACAGCTTCTACGACGAGAACTTCGTCCTGACGCTGGACGTTCAGGGCAACGACATCTACCATAACAACGCAGGCGGCAGCAATGTCTTGTCCGATGCCTGCTGGAACGTGTCCCCGCCAGTGCAATACCAAAACCCCGTCTTCCCGATTGGCAACTCCGAGATCGGTCCGGGAGTTGGAGCCGCAATCGACCTGCAGGGCAACGATGTCTACGGTGACCCCAACGCGCCGCGCAGTTGCGGCATCAACGGCGGCGCTAACGTCGGTCTCGGTATCCTGGTGGACCGCAGCGGTGTGGACACCTACACCGCTGGCCACAAGGGCGTCAATGGTGCCTCCCACTTTGGCGTCGCTCTCTTGTTCGACAACAGCGAGGATGACATTTACATCGGCACTGACGAAGCGGTCAACGGTGGCGGTGAATTCTACGGCGTCGGCTTCCTGGCCGATGGCAGCGGAAACGACCAGTACACCGGCTCCCGCTATGCAATCAACGGTGGTGCTGCGCGCGGCCTCGGAACGCTGTTCGACCAGACCGGGAACGATGTCTACGACGCATTCAGGTTCGGTGTCAACGGTGGCGGCTACAAGATCGGGATCGGTCTGCTGTTCGACGGCAGCGAGAATGACCATTACACTGCGGGATGGGTCGCCACCAATGGTGGAGCTCACCACGGCGTTGGCCTTCTCGTCGACGGCAGCGAAGACGATGTCTACGACAGCCCATACGCATCCTCCAACGGCGGTGCGAGCATTGGCCTCGGGCTGTTGCTGGATGGCGGCGGCATTGACCAGTACAGCAACGGCATCGACCGGAGCCAGGCCCCCAAGGGCGTCATTGGTGCCCAAATGGACGTTCCCCACCTGCCTTCCTAGGCGGACTCCGGCCCCATCTGGGGTCGTGCCTTTGCCTCTTTGGTCAAGAATACAACCAGGTGGCTGAAAAGAATCGCACCTCGTGGAAGCCCCGCGCCGCCATTCACGCGCGCCGCTCACTGCGGGATAAAGATTCTAAAGGCTGCTTCGGTTCAGTTAGAGTAGCGAGTGGTAGGAGGTAGAAACGACATGGCCCCACGTATTTCCCAAGTCACCAGCAACCGGGTGGCCGGGCTCATTCTTGTCCTGGCGATGACCGCCAGTGTCTTGCCGGCGTCAGCCGGCGAGGCCGACGGTCTTGCTAGCGCAGAAAAGCTCGCCACGGCGGACAACGAGATTCACCAAATCCTGTATGATACATCCCTTAGCGCGCGGGAGCGCGGGATGATGGCCGCCGAGCGCGTGCTGGATTTGAACGCGGCTTCGCTGCAGGCGCTATTGCCCGCTGGTGGCGACTGGATTATCGATCACCAGCGCGCCAACCTGGAGTTGGTCCGGCAGCTACAGGCGCTCGATGGCATGTATGCCGACCCCTTCTTGCAGGCTCTCGAAGAGGCTCACCTGGCCGCTTCCTGGCAAGCCAAGGTGCTCGGTTTCGCCGATTCGGCTGTTACGCCCTTGTCCGGCTTCGAACAGGCATCCGAGGCTGTCTATGCCCTCCTGGAGAGTTACAATGTGGTCGCCAATGCCCAGCAGCGCGCTGAGATCGATGCGCTGGACATGCAGCCGCCCCAGTTCGTTAAGGCGTTCGCCCGGATGGTGGATTCGTTCATGGCCTTCGACCGGGCGACCCAGGCCGCGTACGCAGCAGCAGACATCGATGGCATCCAGGCGCTGGAGCAATACCTTGCGCTGGTTGACGCTGGCCTGATCCCGTCCGACGGGTCCGAAGTGACCAGTCCAGGGGAGATCATGCGCCGGGCCAACTTCGATGTTGGTCGCATTCTGCTCACGCGAAACGAGTTCATCCGCTCGGTTCAGGACATGACCATCACGATCGATTCCATCGACCTCGTGGATGTCCAGTTCACTTCGGGTGCGACCGCCGTTCCGCCGGTGATTGCTTTCGATGTGCGTGGCTTTGCCAACAGCTTCTACGACGAGAACTTCGTGTTCACGTTCGACATCCAGGGCAACGACATCTACCACAACAACGCTGGCGGCAGCAACGTGTTCTCGCCTGTCTGCGTCCACATCATCAACCCGAACCCGATCACCGTCGGGCCGGTGATTGCCCTTGGCCGTGACAGCCGTGTGGGCCCGGGTGCGGCTGCGGCCGTGGACCTGTCGGGCAACGACATCTACGGCGACCCCCAGGCTCCCCGCAGTTGCGGAGCCAACGGCGGTGGCGACATGGGTGCAGGCAGTCTCTTCGACCGCAGTGGCCTGGACACGTACACTGCTGGCCACCGTGGTGTGATGGGCGGTGCCCACTTTGGCGTGGGCATTGCTGTGGACGGTTCTGGCGATGACACCTACACTGGCACCACGAAGGGTGTCAATGGCGGCGGCGACTACATCGGTGTCGGGCTGCTCGTCGACCGCTCGGAGAACGATGTCTACACGGGCACGCACTACGGGGTCAACGGCGGCGGCATGCGGGGCCTTGGCGTCCTCATTGACATGGCTGGCAACGACCGCTACTTCGCCAACAACCGCGGCACCAATGGCGGTGGCGACGGCGGCGCAGGGTTGATCTTCGACAACACTGGCAACGATCGCTATGTCGGTGGCAACAAGGGTTCCACCGGTGGGGGCTACTTCGCAGGTGTCGGCTTGATTGTCGACGGCGCGGAGGATGACTTCTATGCCGGCGGCTACCATGGCAGCGTTGGCTCCGGTGACTTCGGAATCGGACTGATCGTGGACCTGGCTGGTCAGGATTCGTACCCTCCGGGGCCGGATCAATCGATTGCGCCCAAGGGCCTGATTGGCGCTCAACTTGACGTGCCGCATCTACCTGCGATCTAGGATACCAACACGGGCCTGACCGGCAACATGGGGCCGCCGGTCCGGTCCATCCGCGCCTCCTCCCTCTTTCTACCTTCCGTGCGCTTTTATTTTGCAACTCTGGCCTGTGCCGGTGTTGTTCTGGTCCGTTGCTTTTAGAATTGATTTCAAAACCAAAGGAGGCGCCACGGCGTTTCAGCGGCGAGCCAGCGGGTGGGAGGGGCCGCGAAGGCGGGCCGGAGGACGCAGGCCGAAGGCTGGCGGCCTTGGGACTGCTGGACCGCTTCGGGCCGCGGGGCGCCTGGGGCGGCAGCGCCTACGCGCTGCCTCTTTGATGGTGGGCTGCAAGGCCCGCGTGACGTGCTGCGGCGTCAGCGGAGCCTCGCCGCGGTTCTACCCCGCCTTCGGCGCTGTTTCCTTGCTTCCAGCATGACGGGCGCCTGCAAGCGCGTTGCGCCTCTTGGGGTTATGAAATCACTCTAGTAAGGATCGCTGGCGTATCTGCGCTCTGCGTCGGCCATATGGGCGACAAGCGTCTGGCCGAGGTACTCCTGTTCGAGGGCCTTGATTTTGCGGTATACGATGGTGGTTTGCGTGGCGGGCGTGGCGAATTTTGTTGCCACTGCCAAAAGCCGCCCGGTGATTTGGTCGATCTCCGTGGGCCTGCGGTTTTCCATGTCCTGAAGCATGCTGCACTTGTTTCCCGCGGTGAGGGCAAGGGTCGTTTCCATGGCTGCCCGAAAGTCGGTGTCTGGCAGTTTAACGGCTGCCGCGTGTGCGATTTCGAGGGCTTCGGCGACCAGGGTCCGAGCGTCCTCCAGCAGGTTGGGGTTGGTCAGGATTTGCCCGTTGCGGGCGCCATGGAGCGCCCCGGTGGGGTTGATGCCGGCGTTGACGATCGCCTTGGCCCAGATTGGGCCGCGCATGTCATCATGCCAGGACGGTGCGAGGTCGGCGTCTGCCAGCAGCTGTTCGAGGTGCCTGGCGCCAGCGGTGTGGCCTGGCAGGGCGGGGCCGACAAGCGTTGGGCCGGACCCGGCGTGCAGGAGTCTGCCGGGGGCCTCGACGGTGATGCCGTTGCTTGTGAGGGCGACCGCCGCCTGGTCGGGGGGAACGAAGCGGAGAATTTTTTGGGCGTTGCCGAGGCCGTTTTGTAGTGAGCCGACGACGCCGTCGTTGGCTACGAGGTGGGCCACTTGGGCTGCTAGCGCTGCGGTATCGTAGGCTTTGCAGGTGAGGATGGCTGCGTCGTAGCTGGCGGGTGCTGCCTCCGCTAGGCTGTCGATGCAGTGCATGGGGGCCTGGAAGCTGGTGTTGCCCGTGATGACCAATCCATGGTTGAGGGCGGGTACGAATCGCTTTCTCACCAGGAGGGTTACATGGTGTCCTGCGGCCTGGAGGCGGGCGCCGAGCCATTGGCCAATGGCACCTGCCCCGGCGACTAGGACCTTCAAGCTTCCACCCGACGACGCATGGACATCAGGGACTCGACTGTTTCCTGCGCTTGGGGGTCGAGGATGTCCTCGCAGTCGAACTCGGGTACCCCGATGAGGGTGCGCAGCCGTTCGTATTCTTCGGGGTCGAGGCCGCAGACCGGGCGCAGGAGGGGAATGGTGCCGAGGGGAGGGGTGAGGTCGGAATCCAATCGGTCGCCCGTCACGATGGCGCTGGCCTTGCGTTCCTGGGCGATCTCTTGCGCTGCGGCAATCAGGATTGGCTTTGCCACGGTGCCCGTGCACACCGGGAGAAGTTCTGCCGTCTGGTTGAGTCCCCAGGGCACCAGTGCCTCGAAGCCCTCCAATGGCAGGCTTCCAGAATGGCCTGCGTGGATCGGGATGACGCTACAGCCACGGCGCAGCATCAGCCATGCGGCGACGAAGCTGGCTTCATCGGAGAGCAGGGCGGCCACTTTGCCTTGGGTGCCAACGGGCAGGCCGCCCGGGCCGGCAAACCGGTCGGTGAAGAGGTAGGTTGTGCGGTTGCGCACCTCGATGTTGACCGTCAGATCCGGATTGGTGAGGTCGACCCGAACGGGCCGGCCGGCCGCCTGCGCTGCCGTGAAAACGCGGCTTCCGACCTGAACCTGCACGTCCTGGCTGGAGAACTCGTGCTTGCCTTCCCGCCGGGCCCGGATGGCAAAGCTCTCCCACGGGCGCTCCAGGGCCAGGGCGGCGGCGGCGTCGCCGATGGCTTCGATCGTGGATTCGCAGCGCGTCACGGGACTGGCGGAAACGACGCCGAACACGCGCGTTGCCACCTGGGCGAGGCGATTCGGGTCCGCGCCTTCCAAGAGCACCCTGGCTCCGGCAGCGTTGACGCCACCCTCGACGCCTTCGCGCAGGAGGGCATCCTCCAGGTTCTGGCGAAGTTGTCTCTGCATGGACCGCCTGACGGGGGCGGATTTGATGCCGATCTCCCCGAAGCGTACAAGTACGGCGTCCCAGGCCACGGCGGTCGCACTCCAGCGTCCGTTAAATAGGGAACCCAGTCTGGCTGGAATCCGTGCCCGGCCGGGGCCCCCGCGCCGCCGAGTGGGCACGACAGTTCGCACGCGTACCCAAGCGACCGTCCAACGGCCGTCTGCGACGACCGCTATCAAGCCGCTTGGTTCCGCGTGCGCCATCCGCACGCGTACCCAAGCGGCCGTCCAACGGCCGTCTGCGACGACCGCTATCAAGCCGCTTGGTTTCGCGTGCGCCATCCGCACGCGTACCCAAGCGGCCAACGGGGCGAGACTCAAG
>JBFIJP010000052.1:0-15302 GCA_041600695.1 Thermoplasmatota archaeon
GAATTGACGTGGGACAGCGACGAATTCGACCTGGATTTGTGTCTCAGCAGCCCGGATGCCGGGAACACGGCCGGCGTGCGCAACTGCGATACCGTCGTTGAGGGCGGCACCCCTGGCGCGCCCGACAAGCCTCTGGCGATTGCGCTCCCCGTCCCGTCGGCCGGCGAATGGCAGGCGAGTCCCGTGCCCAACACGGCGGCCGTCAGCACCACGTTCCGCCTCGCCGTCACGATCTTCTACGGCGACACCGCGATTCCCGACGGCTACACCGCACTGCCGGCCTCCTAGAAGGCTTCCGAGTGGTCAGTACAGCCCGCCGTGCGCCCGCCCCGGCTGGCCGTCTGCCGGTCCCCCCGAAACCCGTGCTACCGGAGCCCTGAAATAGGGCCCCACTTTGGGCCGCTTCGCCCCCCCAGGGGCCCCAGAGATGCGGGAATAGTGTAGTGGTATCACGATGCCTTGCCAAGGCATCAACTCGGGTTCAAATCCCGGTTCCCGCATGGCCTTTTGGCCCCATCAACCGGAGATCGGCCACGGTCGATCAACGGGGTCTTCGAATCGAACCCCCGGCCAGGCGCGCTTGGCGCAATTGGTCCCTCCTAGCCCGACCATTGGGCTCCATCACGCGGGAATAGTGTAGTGGTATCACGATGCCTTGCCAAGGCATCAACTCGGGTTCAAATCCCGGTTCCCGCATAGGGCCTCCGGCCCTATCATCCGGAGACCGACCTTTGGTCCGTCGAAGGGGGCTCTGCCCCCTTTGGAAACCCCCGCCAGGGGAGCTTCGCTCCCCTGCACCCCTCGAAGCCAGTCGAGCCCTGGCTGGGCATGTGTGGGTCAGCCGGGCGCGCCGCCCGAGGTCCTACCGGCCTCCGGCCCTGGCTCCCGGAGACCGACCTTGGATCGGTCGAACGGGTGCGCCTTTGGAAACCCCCGCCATGTTTTAGTAGCGGGCCTGGCGCCGTTCGATCTGGAGTCTTGCCGAGCGCGCGCCAGTTCTGGGGCCCCAAGCAGGCCCCATGCATCTGCCGGGCCGTCGTCGACGGGGCTCTGGGCCATCGCCGCGCTGGCGCAAGGAGCCATGCTGCGAATAAACCCATCACGGCGGGAGCGACAGTGAGAATGCTTCAAGCACCGGCTCAATCGAGCAGAAGAGCGTCCGGACGGGACTGCCAGCAAAATGGATGCCCGCTATCCTTGGGCCGGCCCGCCCCTCCTGTACGAGGGGGCTCCCACTGTCTCCGCGCTGCCCGAACGGGCGCCCGGTCGCAATGTCCCTGTTCGCGACCGCAGTGCACTCGGACATCACGATTTCCCGCGGTTCGTTAGCCCCACCAAACACAACGCGGCTCGTTACCATGGAGTGCGTAACGTGCCCACGCGTCAAGCCGGTCGTCGCACCGTTCTTTGCTACAACTTCCCCGGGGATTGGCTGGCATGTGCTGGTAACCCGGCCGAAGCCGGGGACAACACCGATGTGGCAGCGGTTGAGCCAGGCGTCGCTGGGGCGGGCAATGCCGCCATCGAATGTGTTTGCCCATCGATGGTGATTGGTCGTAAGCTGCTTCCACCCGGTCACGCGAGCGAAGGGCCGCTGCGAACCCGCCTCCAAGAGATGGCGATCAGCCTCCCGGAAGCCGGCCCCGCTGCTCGGGGCGAAGCAGTGAAGGCAACCAAGGATGGCGGGTCGACCCCGACGATCCTGGGCCACTATGGTCAATGTGCCGCCAGCTGTTTCTGTTCCGTCTCGTCGCAGGAAGCTCTTCGAACCGACGATGTGGCCCGGCGTCGCGGTGACCTCCCCCCAGTGTGCTTCAAGGTTTGGCGGGCCAGTCTCAAAGCGCCCCGTCACGCACACACGGACCCGCTCGTCAACCTGGCGAGCCGCCCAGCGTTTCGCCACTTCTACGTCCTGCCTTCCAGCCACCATCAAAGCAGGCTCGAGGCGCGGCCCAACCGCTCCGATGCCCAGCACGGTCTCAACCGGGTTTTCCGTCCATGCCTCGCAGCCTAGGGCCGGGTCCCGAGCAAGGGCGTCACGGATGTGGTCCCCCCAGGCATAGAGCAGCGCGTGGTGGGCCTCGTTCATCATTCCTCCTCACTACTGTGCGCGAATGTGATCTCCGCTCCGGCAACGCGCACATAGAGGAGGCCGCGCGCTGGCCAATCCCTCACCGCCTGCATGACGGGATGCGTTTCATCTAGGGCTGCGTCGCGCAGGGACACCGGGTGGGATGGAAGCCCCGGAACATCAAATCGAACATCGAGGTACCAAACTCCTTCACCCGTGCGAGTGAAGCCCAACTCTTGAATTGGGGCGCGACTTGGTTTAGCGTGGGGCGCCACCTCTTGGGCCTGCATTGCATCTACAATTGCTTCATAGATGGGGAAGAGCGGGCGGAGCTCGCTGATCAATTCAAAACCTCCATCGGCGTCCAACCAGCAACGCGACTAGCAACGTAACGCCCAAGACAAACGCGGCTGCCTTGAGGGCCGCAGCCCCCACATCGTCTGCCGTGACGCTCACTGGCCCCGGGATATCGTGAGACCCTTCGGTAGCATTACTCGGGACGTCGTGGTCCACCGTCTGGTTGTGGTCTACTGGCGAGGTGGACTCCTGCTTTGGCAAGGGGAAGAGGTCCTTGGCCAACTGGTCGCCAAGTGTGCCCGCCACACCACTGAATCCGCGACCCACCTCCGTTAAGCTCCGCAAAGGAAAGCTGTTGGTCAGTACCGTGTCGGGCAACGTCACCGAGGTGGCATGGTCGTCCACATCGTGCACGGCGCCGTAGGCTAGGGCAGCAGGAGGCGTTCCGGGGTCGTTACCGGAATCCCAGCTACGGCCTGTTGGCATATCAAGAACCATCCAAGCACTCGCCAACGGGGCGCCTTCGTGCAACAAGCTGTAGGTCATCTTGATGGTGGGGGGCAAACGCTCGACCCGAAATGAAGCCACGAAATTACCGTAGGTTGTGCGTTTTGGGCCGATAGTTTGAGTGGAGAATACGACGGGCGTCTCGTCTGGGGGTACGACGCTAGCTGCCTCAAGCCTAATAACCAACCCATATCCGGGGACGTCGGGCGCTGGCGTGAAGCCCACTGTAATGTCGTCGCTCGAATACCCGCTCCGAAACGTCATTAGGCGGTCGCCTGTCGACTCCAACGTGGAGTTCGGGGGGTAGAGAAGGCTTGTGACCCGGAATTTAGTTTCGCCACCCTCGGCAACTGGCTGGCCAGAAAGACCGAGGACCAGGGAACCATCCACCCGTATCTCTGCGCCCAAACGGTGGCCGAAGAAATCTCCTTCGGCAGATTCGAACGAAGCCGACAAGCCCGTCAAGTCCACGATTCCTGCGCGCGGCGTCAGACTACGCTCCTGGGAGTCCCGGATGTCGCCATCCCTGAAGAGGGACAAGAGAACGACCGGTTGGCCAACCTGGTTCACCAGCTGCAAATCCTCGAGGCTAACCGACACGAAAACCCCCGTTTCCGCGGCGTTGGCGTCCGCCATTTGTATGCCGTTCTCCAACGCACCTTGCACGCCGAACGCGGTCATGGAGAGCACGAGTGCAAGCAGACCTAATGCTGGCTTCACCGATCCACCTCCCCATCGCTGAGGCGCCCCCAAAGGTACCACCTCGCCCACTCTTCCGAGGTAAGCAGCCCCTTAAACGTTGCATCGATCACTGCCTCAGGAATCTGCACGAAAGGCATGACCCATGGATCGTCATCTTCGTCCACATCGGGGTCTTCCAATGCAAAATCTATGAACTTGCTTGGGGTGAAGATTTCCTTGCACTTGTCGATGTAGGTGTGGCGTAGTTCCTTGTGTTCGGAGTGGCCACGGAAGAATACGCCCATGACGTAGCCCTCCATGTTTTGAGGCGGAACATAGTCACCATTCATTAGCCGGAGGCCTTCGCGGCTAAGTTCGGGCCCGAATTGCATCTCGCCGGGGAGCTCGTGAGGCTCGCAAAGGAGCATGAAGCATGGGTTGATGGCTCCCTGGTCCACGAGAGCCTTGGGCTCCTTGGTATGCTCCGCGGCTGTCAATCCGGGCCCCAACATATCCAGCACCCTGGCGTCGAGGCTGTCGTTCGCATCGGGGGCGTTGTCGGGGTCCAAGCTTGACATGAAGATCATGGGCACTCGTCCTACGATGAAGCAGGCCCGAATTCCCTGCGCATCATGGTCAAGCGCGACCGCCACCCGGGCAACGCTGCGCCCGCGATTCTTACCCACGCGTGTGTCACCCGGCGGCAGGAGTCTGATGGGAGTGGGTAGGGGGGACTGTTGTTTCATTCGAACATCACCACGCTAGGCTGGCCATCCGTGAATTTTCCTGAATTGGAGTGAGAATTCGTGGAGCGGGCGAACGCGCGGCCACGTGCGTACACATCCTCGGAGGTCATGGCTATCGTGATGGATCGTGGGACTCGACCTGTTATCCAAGGCACGATGGTTTGTTCGCCCCTAAGGCTCGGCAGAAGCGTCCGGAATACGTTCGGCGCCGTCTGGCCACCCAAACTTAGGATGGGAACGATAACACCGGTGCGATCCCGAATGGTTTGCTTGACCCATGGAATGTACTTCCGGCTGGCGCGGTTGTGGTAAGCGGCGCTGGACTCAGGGTCGAGGCCCTTCTTGACAGTCGCCTCCCAGATTGGAGGTAATGACGGAAGGCGGCGTTGTTCCTCAAAGGGGCCTTGTTGATCCTCCACCGACCGCACCGCAACAAGCGAAACCATAGCGCGAGGAAATCTGGGCAAATTGCGTACGGCGTTGATGGCGAATGCCGCAAACGTGCCGGCAGCAATATAGACAACATTAGCCCGACCTCTGCTCGCGCGGTGCCGGGCGTTCTGCAGAATGTGCAGGACGACCACTGCCGCAGCTAGCATCATCAGGGTGGCTATCAGCAGGCTGCCAGAAGTAGCCAGGAAATCCTGCAACGGTGCCGGCAGGACGTTCCACACGATTAGGAACGGTTCGCGGAAGCCCTCCTGGTGGTCCCGGGCATAAAGTATTGTCGGGATGCCAACCGTTACGGTGATCAGCGTCCAGCGTAGCTGTGCTTGCAGGCGCTTCCGGCGCCCCTTCTCTGTCAGTTGAACGGGTCTTTTAGTAGGCGGCATGCTAGTCCCTCACATCTGGCCGGTCAAAGTTCAAAAATATGCAATCAGAGGCGCGCCGGTTCGTGGATGAGGGGCCGCGGCGTCGCGAGAGGGCCGGTTGGGGTAGGTCGCATTTCCCGGGCATCCCCAAGCGCGCATACCGGTCTAGTAGGGGGCACAGCCGCCACAGGTGCGGCATGGGCTCGTCCAAGCACTGGGCGGCCGCGGGCGGAGAGACTACCGGGATTTCGTTCCCGGGATAGCGAAGGCGCCGTGGACACGCCGCGACAACCAGCAAGTTTTGTGCCACTTGATTTCTACCGGTAATACTGTCTGTATCGATGTGGGCGCCCGTCGCCCGCGGGTGGATGCCACGATTGGCGGGCTTTCGTTCAATCGGCACAGCCCTTACAACTGGAGCCATGGAAATCGAGGCTCTCCTCGCATTCCTCCAATATAGATGCTTGCCAAGGATCCCTTGCTCGTGCCTCCCAATCCAGCGTTGGGACAAACGCTCGCTGTTGGCCGACCATCGGGCCAAACATAAGTAAATGGAACGCCTTGCAGCGCAGGGTGGAAGCCTCGTGGCCCCCAAGCCTTCGACTGTGCGTGCGAATGACCTTGAGGCCGCCCTGGATTCCTTGGCCGCGCCAGGACGCCTCAAGTTGCTTGAATTCCTGTCCGAACCCCGCAGTATTAGGAGCTTGGTAGCCGAAACCGGTAAGTCTCGGCCCACAGTTGAGACCACCATGGAGGCCCTCCTTGAAGCCGGGCTAGTGCGAAAGGGCCAATCCGAGCGCAAGGGCCGGCGAATCCACACTTTTTCTGCTGATGCTGCGGCTCTTTATGAGATTACATCGGGGCTTGAATTGTTTGCCTGGTCGCTGTCCCGGAGGGCGCACGTTGCGGTTACGGAAACGCCAGTAGCGCCGAACCTAGGCGTCTTGGCATCGCATGACCTTCCAGAAATACATGTCCTGCGGGGCCCAAATCCGATTAGGTATTCACTCATGCCGGGGGCACTAGAGCCGGCGGCGATTGGACGGAGTTCCGATTGCCGCGTTTCGCTGGCATATGATCGGTATGTCTCAGACAAACACGCCGCCGTCCACTGGAATGGTAACCAGTTCATGTTGATCGATACTGCCAGCACGAACGGGACACGCCACAATTGGCTCCAGCTGAGGCCTCGAGTTCCCGCAACACTCATTCACGGCGATCTGATTTCAATAGGTCGCTCGCTCCTGTATTTTTCTTGGCCTCAAGAAAATGGCCAGTTCTCGCGCGGCGTACGCGATGGTGCGTCCGGGCGGGCCGGCAGCGCGTGACTGCCGATGATCTGCCTGAGACACTTGACATCAGCGGCCATGGCCTCTGCGGTTAGGTAAGCCTCAGGCTTCCGCAGCCCCAGAGCTTTCGTTAGCAAATCCGCGATGGCACGCCGCGCCCCTGGAGACGTCCGCGCAAGAGCTGGTGAGTCGATCACGTTTTCGTATAGCTTGTCCGGCGACGTCCCGGCGATCGGGGGCGGCGCACCCATTACGATCTGGTATAGGACCACTCCGACCGCGAAAACATCAGACGCTGCGGCGCCCAACATACGTATCCAATGGTAGGCTGGTGGGTAGTATACGGAATCGACACCCGCTGGATTTGCAGAATGCATGGGGTCTCCCGCAATGGTTCCGGCAAGTCCTAGGTCCCCGACCTTAGCACGGCCATCCAAACTCAAGAAAATGTTATCTGGTTTTACATCGTTATGTGCGATTCCCGCGTGGTGCAAGGCGGTAAGCCCAGCCAGCGTATCCTCGATAATCACGAGTGCCTGATGGGTATCCAGCCCTCGCTCCATCCGGGCTGCCAATGAACCGCCGCCGAGGTATTCCAGTGCAACAACCGCTGGCCGATTGACGCTGTGAATGACGTCGATGATGCCGACGACATGGGGGTGAGATAACCTGCGCAGCGCTTCCACCTCCCGTTCCACGGCCCTGCGGGCCGCAGGATATGCGATTAGTTCAGGGCGAATTTCCTTGATTACAACCTCTATCCCCCGATGTGAAAGATCCTCGGCTAAAAAGATCTGGGCATGCCCACCCGAAGCGAACGGCGTCTTGACCTGAAACCTCCCAATGCGCGTTCCTGGCTCCAAAGGGGGCGAGGCTTCCGACTGGACCAAGGCAAGGAGTGTGATGTGCTCCTCAGGGGTGATGCCCAAAGTTGATCTTACTCGCCCGAGCCAATTCTGACCTGTCGCCGTGTGACGGCCGCGCTCCGTTTCTTCCAGGACGGCTCGATAGATAGCTTGTCGGCGGTGGAGCGGCAATGGTTCAGTACCAGTTCGTGAACCGACCGCTGCTGCCGGCACGAGTACGCCGAGAAGTCCGACACTCGCCACTGTGCCCAGCCAGGGATGGTCTTGGATGGCTTGGAGGCTCCAGAGGGTAGACACACTGATTACTGCCATGACCCCGTACATGATGGCGGTTGCAGGCCGGATGGCGCTCCATTCGAGGCCAAACAGGTGGTATTCTAGAACGGCGTAGGCGAAGAAGGCAACCATCATGATTCTCCATATGCCAATGGTTTGGATTACAACTAGGCCCAAGTCGGCGAGAATGAATTCCATGGCCCCAACTACCATGGGAATTGCCAGGGCAGCGAATAGAAGCGGACGGAAATGCTGGGCTAGGTGTTGAGGTAACCTCCACAGGACGGCTATTGCGGCTAACAGGGTTCCGACGGAAAAGATGATCGTTATTGCCAATTCCAAAACGGTAAATGCTAGGATTTCTCCGCCAATGCCGGCCAAGGCCAGTTGGAGAGCCAAGGCCATCTTGTATGATGAAAATGTCAATAGGCCGACCTGCACAAGCGCGATTTGATTCGCTTGCCAAGGTCGTTTTTCTGACGGGGGGTGCCACGAAACCGCAACCAAGGCAATCGTGTAGATGAGAAAACCACTGAAAAGGCCTAATGGACGAAACAGGGGTCCGGGGTTTGTTAGTCTGGTACCACCCGCGGAGTTGGATATGTCGACAATAAAAAGTTCTGGCCTTGCCACAAAAATCAGCAGGAAGACAATTCCTGGCACTGCGAGGAGGACCCCCCAGAAATGGCCCGCCACGCCGGCCGGCCTCGATTGCCTGATTTCGATCGCAAACAATATGAGTGGTAAATACAGCGCTATGGCCACGCATACTGATGCCAGCAGGATGATTCGAGCAGTATGCGCGGAGCTGACCAAGGTCGAGGCATTGGCAAGGAGAGATTGAGCCCCACCTAGGAGTGCAAAGAGTGCGAACCACACTTGCGCGCGGCGCCTTGGTGGAACCAAAAGGGTGGAGGCCCCCAAGACCAGCATTAGGAAACCCGACGCCACGCCAATGGCGTACCCGAAATTGTCGAGTGCCAAGGAGTCATCCCCCCCATACACCGGGACTGTTGCTGGCCGGTAGGGGTGGGCTTCCGACCACACCGCAATACATTTCACACGTACTATCGGCGGAAAACATTGTAATTCGCGTGAAGGAATGCCAAGCGTAACCGTTTTCGGATGGGGCGTAGCTCGAAAAGTGATTCAGGCCTCCGATGATGGTAATCTCAACCTCGTCCGCTTCCATCCAAGAAACTGCCCCCGCGCCCAAAATGGGCTCTAATACGTGTTCGCAAATTAGGCCTCGAATAGGATCGTCTTTGCAACCTATGGGCGGCTTTTGCGCCGTACCAGCTTGGGGGCCCAAGTGCTCAGAAAGGAGTGGATGCGCCTCGCTGCCTGTGGGGTAACATAGCCGGACCGTTCCGTCGGGCTCAAGAAATCCGGGCAGAAAATCGAGGAGGTCAGCCGGCGGGTACTGCATTTCCATATACGCTGGACTGTTCGGACACGGTAAGGACGGGAGAGGGCCCAAAGTTAGGCCTTGGTCCATAACCAAGCCAATTCCTGCGCCGCGCGAGTCCATCGCGTTGCTGTCCTCAGATACTCGGTAGCTAGTCGATCCGCCTATTCCCATCCGTAAGAGGATCCCGGTACCTTGGTCCCCGAATCCTTGGCCCCTCGATCCGTCTTCTAGCGCGATCTGTGTTGCCACCCCCGAATCCACTAGTATGCCTACTCCATACGCAGATCCCGCACCTTGAGCGAAGGATTTGTTGGTTGCCAGGTACCAGTTGTGCCCTCCGTGATCTACCAGAATGCCGGTTCCCCCCAGGGACGAGCTGGCCCCCTGGGCCACTCCTCCTGCGCTCCAGTACGTGTCGTTCCCGGTCCCTGTCCGCAACAAGCCAAGCCCTGACACCAGGGGTATCGCGAATTCGAACTGCTCGTCGCCGACATCCTGAACTCCGGCCAGCAAAGCAAAGCCGGCAGCTGCACCATTTGTCGCACCAAACGGGCCCCCAGCTCTACCTTCAAACACATTGTTGCCGCCTTCATCCCAAAGGATACCAAGGCCGACGTCCGTCGCTCCGTTGACGCCCCCTACAACGACGCTTCCCTTGTAGAAATCGCTGCCCCCGCCATCGTACAAAATGGCCGATCCGCCCGCGGAACCACCGTTCATGCCCCCGGTATCGCCAATCGCGCCCTGAAAGGTATCGTTGCCTGATGCGTCCACCAGTAAGGCGACGCCGCCGAAACTACCTCCGTTCGCGCCTCCGTTTGTCGCAACGAAGCCCTGGTATACGTCCGATCCTGACTGATCGAGCAGCAATGCGAAGCCCAGCATCGCGCCGCCGTTGATTCCCCCCTTGTCAACGTACCCCTCGTAGTAGTCGATCCCACCACGGTCGATGAGGATCCCGATACCTTCGAAGGTTCCCCCATTCGCACCGGCGGTGCTGGCCCTTGCAGAATAGGTGTCATTCCCGCCCTCGTCGGCAAGAAACCCAACGCCAAGATAGGACCCTCCATTGACCCCCCCCGTCATAAGCTCGCCACTGTAGTGGTCGTCGCCGGCCCGGTCAACCAGAATGCCAACGCCTTCGCGGGCTCCGCCGTTGGCTGCGCCGTATGGGCCCCGGATCAACGCGCTGTATGTGTCGTTTCCGGATTCGTCGATCAAGATACCGATGCCGCCCCCGAACGCTGCGCCGTGCGCGGCCCCGATATCATGGACCACGGCGATGTATGTATCGTCGCCGCCTCCGTCCATGAGAAGGGCGGCCTCATTCACAGCGGCTCCGTTTACGGCACCGCGCCCGACTTCCCCCTGGTAGTGGTCGGCGCCTTGCGCGTCCAAGAGGAGGCCTACTCCGGCGGTGGCACCCCCGTTGACGGCGCCCTCGCGGAGAACGGTGGCCCAGTAGGTGTCGTCGCCGTTAAGGTCTACCAGCGCACCCCTGCCGTCTGAATAACCGGCGCCATTAACAGCCCCGAGTTCACCGATGGTTCCTTCGTAGCGATCTCCACCTTCACCGTCCAAAAGAAAGCCGATGCCGGCTGCGGAGCCGCCGTTCAATCCACCCGAATGAAGGAGGTGGCCGGTGTACGAATCGTTGCCGCGCCAATCAATGAGGGCGCCGACGCCAACGGCCGATCCACCGTTTGCGCCGCCGTCATAGGCTTGCCCGTGATAACCATCATCTCCTTGCGCATCGAAAAGTGCTCCTCGGCCTCCCGCGACCCCACCCCCGTTGAGGCCTCCACTTCCTCCAGCTACGCCCGTGTAGGAGTCGGCACCAGACAAATCGACAAGCAATCCTGATCCAAGGTATCCGCCGCCATTGATGGCTCCGGCCGCCGTCGTGGATGCGTGGTATTGGTCATTCCCGGACACGTCGATAAGGGTGCCAATGCCAACCATGCCACCCCCTGTGCGCGCGACTGGGTTTGTCGAATTTGAGGTGTAGATATCGTCGCCGGCTAGGTCAATTAGAAGGGCCGCGCCCCCATACCCACCGCCGGCATTGTTTAGATATTTATCGTTGCCTCCGATGTCCAGGATGAGCCTATGGTCGCATGTGTAAACGGAATCCACTCCCTCGAGATCAAGGGCTAAACCCCCACAGACGGCGATGTTCGGAATGGCGAACCTGAGGCCGTGCAGCTCGGGCAGTATCTGTATGATTGACGCGGCGATGGCATAGTGCATTTGCTGGATTCCATCCATACTTAGCGCGCCGGGCATTCCATAAAGCAGGGCCGCGCCATCCTCTTGATTGAGACGGGTAATGCCGAAGGCGACCGCCTGCAATATTTCGTACCGCGAAATTAGGGAGTGGAGCGCTGGGGGGAGGGGTTCTACCGTATGGCTTGTGTCCAGGAATGGGCCAGGCAGCGAGCTGGACGTGCCCAAGGCACGGACCTCGGTGCGCATCTCACCGGCGGTCCGGTTCAGTCCAGCCGTGTCGATTGGGCCTAGGGCCATCCAAGAATCCGTAGAGTTCGCATCCTTTGTGGGCAGCCGGAGAATCTGCCCCGGGTTGCTAGGAGAGCTAACGCTCGGGTCCTGCACCGCGGGACGGAAAGCAGCCGCAGCAACACTGTCTGCAAGTCTTAGGACATTTTGGCTGGCCCCTTCGGCCGGCCAATCGGATGTTGCCCGGAGTAGTCCCAATGCTGTGTCTACCGATATGTTGATGGTTCCCTCAATTGCCTCTAGAATCACGCGGGGGGACAGCTCCGGGCATATCTCCTCCACCGCGCATACCCGGCGCCCCTCACCATTGCGGCCCAGCCCGGGCGATCGGCTTACTAGATCGAGGAGGGCGTTGTTTGTTTCGGACCCCGTCAAACCTTTTATTGGGCCATCTGCAACCCACGACATCGGAGAACCCGCGTCATAGGGCGGCGCTGGATCACCACGCGAGGGTGCCGCGTCTGCGACAATTGACTGGATCAATGAAAGCATTGAAGGTGGCGCTTGTTGTCCATCTGTCGGCGGGCCGAATCGGTGGCGCGACACGAGCTCAGAAGATCTATCGCTCTGAGATATATCAAAATCTAAAACTGCATGGCGTGATTCGTCAAAAAGGGGCGGTCCCAGGGCGGCGACGCTCACGGGGGGGTTGTTACCAAACCCTGGCACTGGCATGACAAGGGCCATCATCACAAGTATGCTTGCGTTGATCCTCGAACGATTATGCATGAATAATCCCCACTTTCGTCCATTCTCGCTCGCGCGCCCAAGGCCCTCCTTTTCCTTGCTCGCGATTGCCACTAGGCTACCGGTTGAAACCCGCTCAGGCTTCAGGCGACGAGGTCGCCAGGGTGGCTGGGCGGGATTTGAGGGTAGTCGGACGCGGGTAAGAATCAGCTGTCTGCAATCGGGAACCGCGAAACCGTCGCGTCTAACCGACCACAACACCATAGGTCGTGTCGCATTTATTAAGCTCTTTGCCTAAGATCGCTGGCCTTTACCTATCTGGTGTTCTTGCGGGGATTCCAAATTATTGGCTCGCAGTGAGTCCCGAGATCGGATTAGCCTATTCCCCGAAGCCGATCGTGATCGACCCACGGCGTGATGCATGTCAGCCGCGATGGAGTGACGCGGGAATTGCCACCGCGCGCGGCCCTCTGACGGCTCACCAAAGTGCGGACCTATGGCGATATCGCCGATGTCGCCTTGCCCGCGCCGGAGCCCTCGAACCGCGGGGCACTTGAGCGTTCGGGGGCCTCGACAGCCACTCCTCCGCACCACCATAGTCCGCGTCGCGCTGGACTCGACCGGTCGGTCCGCCATCTTGCCCTTCTGGTAATCAGTCGTGCCCTGGCTGGTCAAGGCGTGGGTTAACTGGGGGCGCCGTGGGAGGTCATGTGGGCCTCTGGCCCGATCACCCAGAGATCCAACTTCGGCGGTCGAAGCGGGCTCTGTCCCATTTGTGGACCCTGCCGCGTCGGGCTGGCTGCCTACTCTTCTTCCTCGTCCGCGTCCGGTTCGTCCGCGTCCGAATCAAATTCCCAGCCCGTTCTCCGTTCCTCGCGTTCCGTGTCCGGGTCGGTGGCCTCGGGAGAACCGTCGTCTGGCGAATCGTCCCGGGTCTGCGGGTCTTCATCCGGCTGCGGCTCGTTGTGCCCGTGCTCCTCCTCGCGGGGCCGTGGCTCCGCTTGCACGGTGCTCTCGTGCGTCCAGGAGAACAGGGTTGGAGCGGTCGGGGGGGTGGGTGGCCAAGGTGCGGCTGCCTCTCCCGCACGGGCCTCCACCCGCTGCATGACGCGGCGCGTCCAGAGGCGATGCTGGTGCCGTTCGCGCGCGGCGCTTCGCACTCGTCCCAATGCCAGGCCCAGCCCCGTGGAGATGCCGGCCAGTGCTAGCAGGGCCTGGATGGGCCCCAGGCCCAGGCGGCTCGCTATGGCATGAACATCCACGCCCCCGAGGGCCGCCAGGCCGTACACCGTGTCCACGTCGGCGAAGGTGGCCGCGGCGAGCGCTAGGCCGCCCCAGAAGAGAACCGCCAACGAAAGGGTTCCCACCAGAGATCCGGTGGATTCCTCAGGGTCGGCGCGCACCATGCGCACGGATGCGCGGATGGACAACACGACCCCCACGCCGAGGAGGACGGCCCCCGTCACGATCGAGTTGGTCTGGACATAATCCCATGCCGGGCTGGCGTAGGCGTCCTGGAGGCGCTCCTTCTCCGTCGAGATGGCGCTGCCGGGTCGGTTGGCCTCGTAGGTAATCCACAGGAATCCGGCGTGGTAGGTGACCAGGCCAATGGATGACAGGACCACGAATCGCACCAAGGGCATGCGGGCGAGCCCCGCCGGGATGCTGACCAGGATGCGAGTCAGGGGGACCAGCCGGAGGAAGAGAACCAAGCTTTGACCCGCCGGCCGCTGGAAGCTGCGTTCCAGTCGCTCGCGGCGCCGGCGGGGCATCATGAAAAATTTGGGATAGCGTTCCACGAGGCGGCGTCCGCCGCCGCGGGTGACACCGTACAGCAGCAGACTGCCCGTGAGGGCCGCAGCGCTGGCCACAGCGATGAGCAGCATCAGGCCGGCCGGATCATGGCCGTACTGCGCTACGGCCATGATCAGAATGATTTCGCCGGGGAATACGGGCAGCAGGAGTGCCCCGTCCAGCACCAGCAGGATGAACATGGCGACGAGGCCGTAGGCCGCGATGAAATCCAGCGCCAGGTCAACGATGTCGATGGCCATGGCCGAGGCTGCCCTATCCACCTATGGAACTTGATGGTGCCGACGCAGGCCATCGGAGGCCACACGGCCGCGGGGCCACGGGCGGCCGGGGGCGGGCGGCGAAAGGGGCTCTCCTTCCGGCGCAGGCTCGCCGCTCGGCCGCTCGGCCGCGCGCCGCGTCGACGAACGTCTCCCTTACCGCTCACGCATCGCCCGCCACGAAGGACCACTCCTCGGGCGGCAGGCCGTGGTACCACAGTGTAACGAAAATCTCAGCCTCTTGTTGCAGCGTAATCCAGCCTTCGTCGCCCCCCATGCTGAGTGCGAAACGTGTGGCGCCGACGAAGATATCCATCGGCAGTTCCACCCGGCACGGACTGGAGCAGTAATCATCGGCGTAATCAGCGACATCTGGACTGTCTACGTTCCAGTAGAAACTGCTGGGTCCCAGCGGCGGCTCCACGGAGTCCTCCCACAGCGCCTCCAGGATGATGGCGTCCGGAGGGCTGTCCGCCTCGAATTCAAAGAAGCACTTGTCGCAGGCGTCGGGCAGGCTGTCGTTGAGGAACAGCCGGTCCGCGAAGTCAAGGAGGAAGTCAACCAGGACGACACCCGAGTCATCGTACCAGGCGAACGCATGGGTTTGGTGGTATGGCTGCGGCGCGGGGTCGAAGGGCATGACCATGCGGACCTTGGCGACGGCGTTGGCTTGCACTTCCACGCTGGCCTGGACGGGCAGGAAGCCGGGCACGGCGAAGGTCTGCAGGGAGTAGAGGCCCGGTTCAAGCCCGGAGAATCCGAAGGCCCCGGCGGCATTGCTGGTCGTCGCCCGATCGTGGCCGATGATCTGCACGTCGACGCCGCCAATGGGGCGGATGGCAGGGTCAACGATCACGCCTGCGATGGCTCCCAGCGTGGCGGTTTTTTCCACTTCATCGGCGAAATCCACCGTTGTGCCGTCTCCGAGATCGATCGAATCCGGTGCGGGGTCGCTGCCGCTCGTCAGGCATCCTGCGAGGCTGGCAAGGAACAGGACAAGTGGCAGGCTGCGCACGCCGATGCACGGGCCTCCCGGGTGCAAAACCCTTGTCGTGGTCGCCATGCCTGTC
>JBFIJP010000053.1:0-15029 GCA_041600695.1 Thermoplasmatota archaeon
GATGTCCATGCCGCGGGCCTGGTCGCCCGTAAACAAATAGCCTCCGGCGTGCCAGACCTCCCACACGTTGGTGGTCCCATTGGTCCATTGGTCGAGCACGCGGGGGGCCGCCGCGTCCGTGAAGTCAATGAGGATGACGCCGGCGCCGTAGTAACCCATGGCTAGCAGATCCTGGTCCGGGTCCGGGAGGATGCGCCCATGATGGGTAGTGCAACTTCGCACAGCATTGAACGGGTCTGGCGCTAGCGGGTCAATGGTGTTCACCCGAGGGTCGTTGAGCGGGCTGTACCAACTCAGCAACCGGGGATCGGTTTCGTCGCTGATGTCGTAAAACCAGGTTGCGCCGACGGGCGTCGAGTAGCCTGTGCCGTCGGGCATGCGCACGTCCGCGTAGCAGCCGGGCGGCAGGCCGCCGCCGCTCTCATCGCCGACGTAGAGAACATCGCCTGCCAGATTGAAGCCCGCCGTGTGCGCAAACGACGCCGTCGAGGCGCGGGCGCTGGGCGTTCCCACAATGCCATGCGGGAACGGGATGGTGCTGATGACTTCGGGGGCCAACGGGTCCGCCGTGTCCCAAATCTGCGTCGCCTGAAAGCCGGCGCACAGGGCCCGGTAGCGCTCCTGCGCCGCGTCGTTCCAGAAGAAGATGTGGTGGCACCCGTAGCCGTTCCCGAAATCCTGGACGTGGCGCGGGTTGCGGGGGTCCGAGAGGTCGTAGATGTCTGTGAAGCCGCCGGCAAAGTCGGGCCCCGCCTGGCTGGCAGGGCCGCCGCCCCCCGCGCGCGCGTTGTACACGATCGGCGTGCCCGGCACGACGCCGAGCTTGTGGCTGCTTGTTTCGATGGTCGACAACAACTCGGGCCGCGCCGGCTCGGTGATGTCCCACACCTCGATGGCTCCGGCGGCCAAAACGGTGACCAGGGTGCCGTCCGGGTACGCGATGATGGCAGCGCCCCGGCCGCCACTCTCGAAGCTACTCAGGACTCGCGGCTGTAGCGGGTCGCTGATGTCCACCACGTGGACCTGGCTCCGGCTTTCGGGTACCACTGCCAGGCTGCCGAACAACGCGATGCCCGCACCGGTGTCGACCCCCTCAACCCCACTCACTGCCGCCAAATGCGATGGAGCATCGGGCAGGTCACGTGCCGCAAACGGCTGCCACCAAGCCGGGGCCGCGGGGCTGGCTGCCGGGTTCGACAGGGTTGGCCACCCGTACGCCGGATTGGGCGCGTTCTGGGGGTCCGGCCAGAGCGCTGGACCGGCGAGAAGGGGCTCGGGCTGCTGCTCCGTGGGTGGGGGATCCGTCGAGGCGCAGCCTGCCAGCAGGACGGCCAACAAGACGACGGCCGGCGACTTGGTCATGGCCCCCAACGACCGGCAAAGGGTTGTTGACCTTTGCCGCGCCGTCGTCGGCGTGCCGCCTGACCAAGGCTGGCCAGCCCCCGTCGGGTGGCCGTGGCCAGGGTTCGGCCAGCGGACGGGCGGCGATGGTGCTTGTTAGGTTGCGGCCGGTGCCGGTCGGCACGGCCGCGGCTCAACCCGTATCCACGCGGAGGCGGAGCGCCGCGCAGGGGCCGAGACCACCCTCGTCGGCGCCGTCATCACATCGAATACGCACGGCAGCCGCCCGCGAGTTGCCGCGCGGCCCCGCGCAGGTGGGCGGCTCGCGCACTCGCGGGTGTGCCGGCTACAGGTAGATGACGCGGGGGTCAGGCACGCCAACGGAAGAGTACAGGTGGTCAGCCGGGACAGATGATCCATCAGAACAATGCGTTGCTGACTTCTGTAGGCCGACCAGGCCATTTTCTTCTCCCCACACCTCTACGAAGTACCCCCGCGCGAAGGAGCCGCCGTACGCCCCGTAATAGACGTGCGTGTAGAGCGTTTGGGCCGGCGTTTCCGCCGCGACCGCGTCCGTGGTACGGGGATAGCAGGTTACGGCCGCCGACGACGCGGCCAGGCCGCCGAAGAGAACGGCCACGAGCAGGACCAGGGGTAGGGGATGGATCTTCAAGGCAATGCCCCGCAAATGAAATGATTGTATCCTGATAAAAACGTGCACCCTGGCCGGTCCGGATCGGTCGATCGGGAATCCTGTGTCGATCCGACACCGGACCACCGGCCGGGACGCAGTGCAAGACGCCGGCAGCGCGCCCTGGCGCGGTCGCCATGAAGGCTTCAGGACATCGCTTGCATGGCGGCCTGCATCTCCTCCGGCGACATCTGCTTCACCGTCTGCGAGAAGGTCCAAACGTAGCCAAAGGGGTCGTAGGCCCAGAACGTGCGGTCGCCCCAGAACTGGTCGATGACCTTGCTCTTGATGTCAAGCCCAGCTTTCTTGGCGGCGGCGTGCGCGGACTCCACATCGTCCACTTGCAGGTAGAAGTTGACGCCAAGGCCGATGGGGCCCCGCTGTACCGCGGCCTCGTAGTCGGCGTTGTAGTCCGGCGAGTTCTCGGCGCCAGCCATCGTGAGCGGCGAAATGTGGATGTGCGAACCGCGGAAGTTGAGGATCGCGTGGAACAGATTGCCGTCCGGGCCGGGGAACTCGGCCACCTTCTCAAACCCAAGGCTCGTGTAGACCTTGATGGCCTTCTTCATGTCTGCCACGCGAAGCATGGGGGAGAGGGCGGCGGCTTGGTTTTCATCCATGTAACAACGCTCCGGCCGCCGATTGGCGCACGTTCGTTAAGCCCTGCGCAAGGGGCCCACGAAAGCAACGCCTGTCGGTTGTCAAAGACCGGTGCGGTCGGCTACGCCGGCTCGCGCCCCGCAAGGCGCCCGGCCAAAACGCGGCGGGGCCAGGGCACCCTTGGGGCATCTGGGCGGGCACGGGTTGGACCGCCGCCGTCGGCGGTGACGAGACCGACCTGCAAGGATCCAACCCGTGCCGGGGCCGGCTGGTGCCGACCACAACAGAAACTGGACCCTTTTGCTATAAGAATCGGAGCGCAAGGGGCGGACGATCTGGCGCGGGGATGCCATCCCCCGCGCGCCGCAGGTTTCATCCTCGGCGCGCGGATGCGCTGGCATGCGTGCACGAGCCCTGGCCGCGTTGCCACTGCTGTTGATCCTGACGTTGCCCGCCGGCCAGGCGGGGCCCGTCGATTGCCCAGAGAAGTCCTACACGGTAGGCCAGTATGAACAGTACACCGTCGCGGCCCACTCGGACTGTACCGTTGATGTGGTTCTTGGCGAAGGAATCATTTGCCTCGGTGGCGGCGTCGGCCGGGCCGATTACCGTGCCGGCCCGGTCCACGTCACCAACTATTACTGCGAGCCCCCGCCGGGCAGCGTCCCCGAGATCGCCGAGGTCAACCGCGACATTTTCCTGCCTGAATTGGTGGCCTGCACCTGGGCCGGGAGCTACAAGCCCTACGTGGAGACTCCCGTCGTGACGGTGTGGATGTACTCCTGCGACCCAGAGACCTAGGCGGTCGTCCATCCGGCGCCTGGCGGAGATCATCCGATCAAATGGGAGGGATGGTATCGTCTGGGCCCTTCCGGCGCCCTGTGCGCGGGCTCACGGGGGTCGGCCCGGCGCCTGGGCACCGCACAGATACGACGCCTGAGCACAAAGCGCAGAAACGATTATTATCGCCCCTGGCGAGGCATGGCCATGCGCGGAATGATTCTGTGCGCCCTTCTGCTTCTGGGACTCCCGGCAGCAGAGGCGGCACCCGACGCATGTGAGCAGAAACTGCTGTCAGGCGCCCGTGGCGCCTGCCTCTTCGTCCCCGCCGTGGAAGACAACCAGATCATTATCGGCGGGGAACTGGTGTGTGCTGGTGGCGTCAGCCATGTCGGCTTCAACGCGGGCCCGGCCGGCGCGAAAGCCTACTACTGCACCCTTCGACCCCTTTGACCAGAACCTGCCAGGCGTCCGCGTCGCCGCTGCCGGCGACGATGCGCCTGGCTGGCGTAGCGGCCTTGATTCGGCACCGTTGAATGTGGCCTCGCCGGCGTGGAAACCAAACGCTTGCATCGCGTTTCTATTCGACGCTTGCGGCTAAATGCTGACGCGGAGATTTGTTCGCCATGCACCGCGTTTTGGCCTGCATGATGTTTGCAACTTTGATTCCCACGGCGCAGGCGGCCTCCTATGCCTGCGACGACACCGGTCTCCCATCGGATGTGAGTGACCTCTGTAGCCAAGTCCCGGTGGTTCGGGCTGGGCATGTCGTGGTGGGGGACGAAAGCGTCTGCGTCGGCGGTGTCAGCCACATCCGGATCGAATTCGGCCCCGGAGGCGTCACGATCTACTATTGTCCATTCCACCCGTTTGGCCCAGGATTTGACCCCCTGCGCGAGTGGGTCCCACGCGATGTCTACACGCCCGAGCACAAGCACTGCCCCGGCTCCTCCAGCTACCACGCCATCATCGACACGTCCTATGTCACCCTGTGGGCAACGGAGTGCTGGCCTCTGGACTAGAGCTACATCAAAATGCCCTGGGGGTCACGGCCACGCGTCTTGAGGTGCCCGTCATGGCGTGCGGCCAGCCATTCCGGCACCCTGTGCTCGGCGCCTGCCGCCCGGGGCGCAAGGAATCGGGGCCAATGACGGGATCCACCCGGCTACGCACTACTTGCTGCCTGCTGGCTCGCCGGCGAGCCGCCGTCGCCCTCCTTTGAGGTGAAATGGTCCCCACGGGTGGTCCGGCGGGCCGCCAGCCGTTGACGGTCCCCCTTGACGGTCCCCTTAGAACTCAAAAGCGGGGGGCGGCTGCGCGGCGCATGGACACCGAGATCGGCACCGCCCGCCCCATCAGCCCCGTGAGCGCGCAGATTCGCCTGCGTCACCTGACGGTGATTCAGGACAAGCCGCCTGCCTACGGGGGTACCGATCGCGGCCCCATGGCAAGCGAGCTGCTGCTGGCTGGCTTGTTGGCGTGCCAGCTCAGTACCCTGCACAAGGTCGCTGCCAAGCGACGCATGGACATCGAGGTCGTCGATCTGAAGGGGAGCCTCGTTTTCGACGACGCGGGCGACATTGCCCGCGTGGATCTGCACTTCCAGGTTCGCACGCCCGCGGGAGAGGATCAGGTCGAAACGCTGTTGCGACTCACTGACAAGGCGTGCACCATCAGCCGCGTCCTGAAGGTCCCGATCACGAGCACGTTCGTGCGGCTCGCGTAGGCCTGCTCGGAGTGGGCCGGACGGCGGCCCCCGCGCTGGCCGGGCCAGATTGTAGCCGTTTCAGGCGGCTGCAGCCGGGGCTTGCCCGGGCGCCCTACCGGTATGACGGGGTGCAGCCCGAGCACGCGCCGCCGCGGATGCTGGAGCCGGTTCCCCCGGCGCCGGCCGGGTCCGGCGAAAGGACTGACTGGCGGGGCGATCCGGGACGGGCTGCCCGGGCGGCGCCCCCGCCTACGGGAGCCGGTGCACAACCACTGGGCCGCCAACGTCTTGAACGGGGGCCGTACTTGGGCCCGCATGAAACGAACAACGATGGTCGCCGCGCTGCTGGTAGCCATGCTGGCCGCAGGCTGTGCCGACGAGCCCGCAGCCCGGTCCAACGAGGAAGAACCGGACTTCCCGGAGATTGAGGTCGGTGAAAACACGGGCGGCATCCGGGGCATCGTCATCGACCAAACCGTGCGCCCCATCGCTGGTGCCACGGTGGCCCTCGCCGGGCCGGGGCTCAGCACCGAGTCGGACGAGGGGGGTCTGTTCCAGTTCAGCAAGGTCCCCCCGGGTCCCCACTTCCTGCGTGTGGAGCACCCCCTCCACCAGACCGCCCAGACCAGTGTTGACGTGGTTGCGGGTGCGACCAATCCCCAGCCGGTGAAGCTGATGATGGTCCGCCTGTTTGAGCAGGACCCGTACATTTCCACGTTCAAGTACGACGGTTTCTTCGAGTGCAGCCAGGCTGGCCTCCTCGTGGTTTACAGCAGCAGCAACTGCGTGACCGACTACACGGGCGCGATCCCGGGATCGACGGGTTATGCCCAGCCCCTCGACAACATCACCAACCAGGAGCGCGAATGGCATGCTGACGTTGCCGACGGTTGGGCTTCACTGGTTTTCGAGATGGTGTGGGAGCCGTCCTCTTCGGGCACCAGTACCCACATGGGTCTGGTGGTGTCGACCTTCAAGCCGGAGCGGGATGGTTCGCACTGGTTCGCCAACGTGCGCAGTGGTTCGCCCCTGTGGTTGCAGATCAACGCCACCGAGCAACACCCGACGGGATCGGGCATCGATCCGGCCATGATTCCGGAGGAAGGCATGCAGGACATGTCCTTCTTTGCGTCGGTGAGGCAGGACAATTGGCCGGTGCCGGCGGTGGCGCTTGAACAGGAGTTTCAGGTCTTCCTGACCATGTTCCATTACCTTGCGCCGCCACCTGGCTGGTCCTTTGTCAACGGCGACCCATTGCCATATTAGCTGAACGCGAAGCGCGGCGGAGGATTGAAGCCCCGCTTTTCTATTCGTAAATATGACGATAAGTGAGGCTACCACCGACGAAACGGTGCGTGCATGTTACCCGATACTGGCTCAACTCCGGCCCAACCTCAGTTCTCCCGAAGAACTCGGTGAACGTGTGGGTCGGATGCGGGCGGAGGGCTACCGGCTGGTTTGCGCATACGACGGCGATCAGATCGTGGCCGTCGCCGGGTTTCGGGTCTGCGAGATGCTGTTCCGGGGCCGCTTCCTGTACGTGGATGATCTCGTGACCGACAGGATGTCCCGCTCCGCAGGGTATGGGGCCGCCCTTATCGCCTGGCTGGAGCGGGAGGCCCGCGCTCTTGACTGCGGCGAACTGGTTCTCGACTCGGGCGTGCAGCGACATGACGCGCACCGATTCTACCTGCGCGAGCGCTTCAGCATCCAAGGGTACAACTTTCAGCGTAAGCTGGCGTAGCTATTCCCCGTAGCTTGTTTGCGTAGTTATTCCTCTTCGTCGGGAGCTACGGCCACCCGGGCGTAGCGGAGCACCCGCTCGCCGAGGCGGTAGCCAGGCGCCACCACGCGGCTGACGTGGCCCGTCGCCACGCCATCGGCGGGTTCCGTTGCAACCGCTTCATGGTGCGCCGAATCGAACGGCTCGCCGACGCGCCCGAGGGTCTTGACCCCCTCGCGTTCGAGCATGCGGTCGAACTCGCGCACGATCATCTTGACCCCCTCGGCCAAGGGGCCGGGGCTGCGCTCGGCCTCGAAGGCGGCCATCTGACCGTATTCGTACACTTGGAGGAAGGCTTCCAGAACGCGGGCCTTGACGCGGTCGCGCTCAAGGCTGGCCTCCCGTTCCTGGCGCTTCTGAAGGTTGTCGTAGTCGGCGCGGGCACGTGCCAGGCGGGTCGTCAGGTCGGCGACCTGTGCTTCCAGTTGACCCAGTTGGTCAGGAAGGACCACCTCGGGTGTTTCGGCGTTTGGGGTGGTGCCGTTTTGGCCGCCTTCGCCGGCCGCAGTGCCCGAATGGCCTGTGCGCGGGTCGCTGAGATCGTCGAGTGCCTCTCCCTGGATTGGATCCGTGCCCGGTTCGTTCCCCATCTCGATGCTTGCGAGTTTGCCCTTCTACAAGAAGTATTCGCCGTTTACGCGGGGGTCCCAGTCACCTCCACGCCGCCACGAGGCCTCCACCACGAGGCCGCCACCACGCTGTCCCAATCGGCGACACTCCAACGCCAGAAACCGCCTCCAAAGGCTAGCCCTGCAAGGCGATGAACACACCCCGATTGCAACACCACGCAACCGCCGCTGTTGACAACCGATGTGGGCCGCCCAATCCAGCAAGTCCACGACGCATACCGCCGGTATGGGCGCGGGCGCCAGGCGCCCGGAGCCCCCATGAGTGAAGAACTCCAAGTCCTTGTAACCGGCGCAACTGGCACCCAGGGCGGCGCCCTGGCCCGCGAACTCCTGCGCCGTGGCCACACGGTGAAAGCGTTCACGCGCCACCCCCGCAGCCCCGCAGCCATACGACTGGCGACCTCGGGAGCAACGATCTGCGAAGGCAACTTCGACGACCCCGAGTCGCTCCGGCGCGCAGCCCGCGGGGCCGATGTGGCCTTCGTTCTCACGACACCCTTCGAGGGCGGGCCCGACGCCGAACGCCGACAGGGGATTGCAGCCGTCGACGCCGCCTCCCGCGTTGACCACATCCTGCTCTCCTCCGTCGCCAGCGCTAGCGAACGCACGGGCATACGCCACTTCGAAAGCAAACGCCGTGTCGAGGAACACCTGGAGGATACCGGCCACAACTACACCATCGTTGGCCCCGCCTTCTTCATGGAGAACACCCTCGGCCCCTGGATGCTACCGGGCCTTCAGCAGGGCCGCTATGTGCAGGCCCTGCCCGCGGACCGCAGCCTGCAAATGATCTGCGCCGCGGACATCGGCTTCATCAACGCAGAAATCATCGAGCGGCGCGACGATTTCCTGGGGCACCGCCTTGACATCGCCACCGATTCCATCACCGGCCCTGAAGCCGCCAAGGCCATCAGCGCCGCCTCCGGCCGCCACATCGACTACGTCATGCAACCGGTGGAGCAACTGAAAGCCGCCGACAGCGAAGCCGCCGCCATGTTCGAGTGGCTCAACCGGGTTGGATACTCCGTGGACATTCCTGAATTGCACAAGGATTTCCCCGACGCCCCCTGGATTTCATTCGCTGCCTGGGCCAAGCTGCAGGATTGGCACGTGCTTGAACCGGCCGTCCGCACCGAATCCGGAACCGCGCCGCGCCGCAAACCCTGAACCCGACGCGCTCCTGGCCGCGTTCATGGGGAGCGCATCCCGCTACGACCACCACATGCACTTCCGGCTCATCCAGGAGGGCAACGGCCAAGCCACCTACGAGGCCCACGTCGACGAAAGCATGGCCAACCCCATGGGCGTCCTCCACGGTGGCGTCCTGGCGGGCCTCGCCGACTCCGCCATGGGCGCCGCCTTCATGACAACCCTGGCAGCGGGAACCGCAGGAACCAACATCCATCTCAGCATCGATTTCCTGCGCCCCACGCACGCCACGCTACTGCGAGCCAGCGCTCAGGTGGTCAAGCGGGGCCGGACGATCAGCCTGCTCGCTTGTGACATCCACGACCCGCAGGGCCGGCTGGTGGCCCGAGCATCCAGTTCCTTCCTCGCGCTGGCTCCCCCCGCCGCCGGGCGCTGACGCACGGGTGCCAAACCAACCGCCTGGTGTGACGCCAAGTCTTATGTGTGAGAAAAGAAACCGGCTTGCCATGAGCTACCGCATCCTCCTCGCCGTTGCCGTCCTGGCGACGGCCCTTGCTGGCTGTACGGACAATGACCCGCCGAAGCCGGTCGATGAAGGCCCAGCCCTCGAGGTCACGGAGTTGACCGGCGGAATCCGGGGCGTTGTGGTGAACGACGCCGTGCGCCCGGTGGAGGGAGCCACGATCAAGCTCACCAACGGTGGGTCCACGGTCACCGGCGCCGATGGCCTGTTCTTTTTCACCGGCCTGGAGCCGGGGGAGTACTTCCTTCGGGCGGAGAAGTTCGGTTACGAGACCACGCAGGCTGCTACAGCCGTCCAGGCTGGCGTGAAGAGCCCGCCCATGGTGAAGATGATCCTCATCAGCATCCCTGGCGCTGAGCCGTACCAGAGCCAGTACAAGTTCGACGGCTTCTACGAGTGCGCCTTCAGTGCAGAGTACATTACCGACTCGTGTGATTTCGTGGTGCGCACCGTCGCCGACGAACTCAATGCAACCGTCGGCAACCCGGGTGTTCCCCGCAACGTCCAGGACAACCGCAACACGCAGTACTTCCACGTGGAATCCAACGTGAAGACCATCATCGAGGAGGCGTTCTGGGAGGGCAGCGCGGGCGTCCAGAACATGATGATCCTGCTGAGCAGCACCCCGATCGACAACGCTTGCGACTGCAGCGACCTTGACTACATCGAGGTCACGCAGCCCAGTCCGGCCCTGGGGCGCCTTGACGACGAGGCCGTACCCGCCGGGCTTGACGTGGCCGCCCGGGGCTTCCTGCCCTGGGAGTCCAGTCAGGCGCTGAACCACCAGTTTACTATCATTACGACCCTGTTCCACAATTACAACCCCCCAGAGGGTTGGAATTTCATGGAGCAAGACAGTTACCCCATGCCGTAGTCCCATGCGTCGCGCAACGTGGCCCATGCGGGTGTCATCGGGCGATCGCCTGAGGCGGGGTGCGCGTGAAGCGCCGTGAGTAGGCGTGTCCCGCAACGGTGAAGTGAAACGTCCGGTCTGTAAACAATATGCGTGCGGTTCTGGGTGTATTCCTGCTGCTGTGCGCAGCCTTGGCGGGCTGCTCCGGGAGTGGCCCGGATGGCCCTGCTCCGCTTGGCGAGGCAACCGGGGGCGCCACCACGGCCCCGCTTACCGGGGCCATCGTGGGTGTTGTCGTTGACAACGCTGTCAAGCCGATTGCCGAGGCAACCGTGGCTCTGCCGCTCCCCTCCGGCCGCGAGGAGGCGACCACCGACGCGATGGGTCGCTTCGGGTTCGATGGGCTTCCCGCCGGATCGTACGTGCTGGAGATTTCCAAGGCCGGCTACCGGGCCGTTCAATTCACGGCGCGGGTGGATGTGGGCGTGGCACAGCCGCCCCTGGCCAAGGTTCGCCTTGAGCCCCACTTGGTTGAGGAACCCTACGCGGAGTTGTACAAGCTCGCCGGGTTCCTGAGCTGTGGGTATGCGTCGCTCATCACCAACCCCTGCGTCTGGGACTACACGGTCCTTGCCGTTGCAGGCGGCTTCTCGGACGAGACCCAGCAACTCAACAACCTGAGCGGCAACACGCGCGACCTGATCACCCAGGTGGCACCAGGATGGCAGGCGCTGGTTTTTGAACTCTCGTGGGAGCCGTCGCTGCAGGGCACGGCCGAGCAGATGGGTATCACGGTGAGTCATCCGGAGAGGCAGGCCGGGCATCGTTACGCGTCGGCCATTAGCACCTCACCGGGCCACCTGCGGATTTCCGCGGGTTTGCCGGGGCCGGGCGCCCAGAACGATGGGAGCGGGGAGGATTTCGTTCCCAGGGAGGGAAGGGCGTTGCAGACCCTCATTGATGCAGGCCCGGCCAGCAACGGCCTGCCCGGTTTTGTCATCAACCAGGACTTCGAGTTTTTCCAGTCCAATTTCTACTATGGGGCGCCGCCTGAGGGTTGGTCCTTCGTCGCTGGCGATGAGCCTCCGTTCTAGGTCCTGTGGGCACGCCGTCCCGGGGCCGCGGCGCTGGGGAAGCAGCCAGGCAGATTGGCAGGGGCAGTCCGCATCGGCCCGTTGCGTCGCGGGGGCCAAGGCCCGTGCAACGGGGCCGGTGCATGCTGGAAACGGCTCTAAGGCGGGCATCGCATGACTTTTCATGACGATGCTCCGGGTTGGAATCGTTGCCTTCCTCCTGTTGACGGCGGTTGCCGTAACCGCGTCGCCGGCCGCTGCCATCCCGCCGCCGGTGGGGGGTTGCGGGGCGAGCACCGTGGAGGTGTGCTGGATTGTGTGCGTAACCGAGCCCTGTCATTCGTACGTGTGCATTCACTTGCCGGGCGGCGCCGGTGACATCTGTCACCCGCTGTAGGCAAATCGACCGGGGCCAAGGCCAGCAGATCCTCCTTTGTCGTCATTTGGAATGTTTTTCGGGGCGCGAGCGCCAGCGTGGGGGGTTGGGAGCCCGCACGGCTGCAACCGCTGATTTGGCGCAAGGGGGGAAGAGAGGCTGGGGCAGGTTCTGCTTGAGGGGCGTGTCGGCGCCCGAGCCTGAGGCGCCGCAGGTGTCGTCGCCGCCAGCGTCGTTGCGCTGCAGTCCATCCATGCCGTTGCTCTCATGGTAGACGTAGGCATCTGTGCCGTCGATCAGGACCGCGGGGTCCGCGCCGGCGTCGGCGGACGTCGTGGTGGGCTCGCGTAGGGGGGTCGAGGGGGCCGCCAACATGGTGGCGGCCAGGGTCAGCAGGGCCAGGGTCTTCATGGAAAACACTTCCTGGCACGGGGCCAAGCCACCTTCCGACGGCGGTGGGCTTGTGGTCCGTCGGCAAGGTTTTGATACCGCCTTGGGGGGAGCCATGGGGCCACGCCGCAACGACTCCGCGGCGCCAGTAGGCCCCTCCTGGAGGCTGCGCCCCGACGCAACGCCCATATGGACAACCCATGTCGCGCCGTCGATGGCAGTCGTCCTGAACGAGAACAGCAAGATCGTCGTCCAAGGTGCCACGGGCTCCGTGGGCTCGTTCCACATCGGCCAGATGCTGGAATACGGCACCTCGGTCGTCGCCGGCGTCACCCCTGGCAAGGGCGGCCAGGAGGTGCACGGGGTCCCCGTCTTCAACTCGGTGGCCGAGGCCAGGGACGCCACCGGCTGCAACGTGAGTCTCATCTTCGTTCCTGCGCGCTTTGCCAAGGGCGCCGTCTACGAGGCGGTCGACGCCGGCATGGGGGCTGTCATCGTCATCACCGAGCACATCCCCGTCCACGACGCGGCCGACTTCGTCAACTACGCCCGCTCCAAGGGTGTCGTCCTGATCGGCCCCAACTGCCCCGGCGCCTGCACCGCCGGCAGCCAGAAGGTGGGCATTCTACCTGGCCAGATCTTCAAGCCCGGCGGCCCCGTCGCCGTGGCCAGCAAGTCCGGCACCCTCACCTACGAGATCGTCGCCGCGCTGACCGAGAATGGCATCGGGCAGACCACCTGCCTTGGCCTCGGCGGCGACCCGATCCCCGGCACCACGCTCCTGGACGCCGTCAAGCTCTTCGAGGCGGACGACGAAACCAAGGCCATCGTCCTCGTGGGCGAGATCGGCGGCGGCGCCGAAGAGGAGGCCGCGGCGTACATCAAGGAGCGCAACCTGGTCGCCAGGAAGCCTGTCTACGCTTACGTTGCCGGCCGCACGGCCCCCGAGGGCAAGAAGATGGGCCACGCAGGTGCCCTCGTCGAGAAGGGTGTCGGAACCGCGGAGTCCAAGCTCAAGGCCTTCGAGGCCGCCGGCGTCAAGGTGGCCACCTTCCCCACCGACATCGCGGGCTTCGTTAAGGCTGATCTGGGCCTGTAGGCCCGTCGGGCCGTCGGCTCACGCCCCAAGATGGGGTTCGGCGGTGTGGACCACTAGGCTGTAGGCGCTTTCGGAGGGAAGCGGGGAGGCCATCACCCGCAGCCGCCAATCGCCGCCTTGGCTAGCAGGCAGGGAAAATGTCACTCCATCAAGCCACAGACCGGGGTTGACCCAGGAGTACGGGTTGCCGCATGTGACCTGCTGGCCGGATGGCGTGTCGAGGCAGGCGCGGAGCCAACGCGCAGGGCTGTCCACATGGATGGTCAACTGGGTGTTCCGATCGGCAACAGGAATGAGAAACCAATCCTCAGTCCAATCCGTCGAGTCCCCTGGGCCGGGCTCCATGACCGCCAGGCAGACGGTGTCGGGCTCCAGCCGGAGGGCGGATTCGGTGGTGGAACCGGCATCCCGGCCGGTCAGGCAGTCACCCGCGGGCCCGAGGACGGCGGGCAGCGGCGGCTCGATGCGGACGGTGAGGGCGTAGACGAGCACACCCTCGGTCTCGCCATCGTCCACGAGGACTCCAACGTTGAACCATCCACCCTCGGGGTAGCGGGTCGTGGGCAGGGCTGTCATCTCCATGTCCCACCATGTGTTCAACTCGGGTTGTGGGCCGACGTTGACCCTGGACGGTCCGGTGCACCCGCCGCTGCCGCCCGAGTAAATGCAGACCCAGCCCAGCGGCCGGGGCGTGCCCGATGCCAGAGCGTGTAGGGTGTGGCCGGCGGGAACCCAGAAAGCGTACCAATGCTCGCCGCCCGCGGGGACCGCGCCGACGCAGGCCGCAGGTGCAGTCTGCGGGGTTGCTTCGGGGTCCGACGCTCCCGGCGGGCCATCTGGACAGCCGCCCGCTAGGAGAGGGGCCTCGTGCTGGGGACTGCCGGGCCGGCCCAAGTCGGATGGTGTGTCGCCAGCTACCGTTGGGTTGGCGGCCAGTAGCAAGCAGATCAGGACGGCGGCAGGCCGGCCAGTAGCACGGCGGCAAAGCATGCCCGGGGAATCGGGCGAGGCATTTTTTGATCTTGCCCCAGCCAGCGCGGGCCGAGTCGCCATCGCTGCGGTTCGCGTTGACGACGCTCAAGTGCCCTGGTGACGTAAGCGGCCCCGCCGTGACCGATCCAGCAGACGCTTCCCCCACCAAGCCGCCACGGACCGCCGTTTTCCTCCGGGCCGCCAACGTGGGCGGCAACAACGTGTTCAGGCCGAAGGATTTCTGCCAGGCCCACCCCGAGTTGGCCCTGACCAACATCGGTGCTGCGGGCACGTTCGTGAGCCGGGCGCCGCTCGACGCCGCGCGCCTGGAGGACGCGCTGAGGGCCGCCCTGCCTGTCAAGGTGGCCATGGCGATCGTGCCGCACGAGCAAATCCTGCAACTGGTCAACGCAGGGCCCTGGCCGTGCCCATCTGGCGCCAAGCAGGAGGTCACGGTGCTGCTCGGACCGCGGCTTCGAGACGAACTGGATTGGCCGGACGAGCCTGAGATCGTTCTTGCTTCGGACCATGGCTGGTGCATCGTCACCAATCGAATGCCCGGGGGAAAACTGACGCCGTACAAGGTGGTCGAGGCGGCCAGCGGAGTTGCCGGAACCACGCGATCATGGGGCATCATGGAGCGGGTCTCCCGCGCCTAGTGGTCGGCGTGGTCGGCCGTCGCCAAGGGGAGCGGACAAGGGGGAGAAGGAAGTGGTTGCAGAACCTCGGGAGGCGTTGCGAGCCGCATCGGCGGTTCGGTCGTGCGCGCCTTGCGGCCCGCAGTGGAAGCCCAAGTCGCAGGGCGACCTGGGCGCGGGCGTTTTTCCGCGACCACCTTGGTCGTTTGGCCCTTGCGGGCCGCCGCCAAGGAGGTAGCTCCTAGGCCCCCGATCGCGGCCCGCAAGCGGTCCAACTGTTGAACCGCCGCCAGCCTGCGGCCGTCAGCCTCCGTCCTCCAGCCCGCCTAAGCGGCCGCAGGTCCCGCCGAAACGACGTGGCGCCTCCTTTGGTTTTGAAACCAGTTCTAGGCGCAAAGGCCCTGGTGGAATGCCAGGTCCGTGA
>JBFIJP010000054.1:0-14767 GCA_041600695.1 Thermoplasmatota archaeon
GGGGTCCTGGGTCTCTTGGAACTTCTTCAGGTACTGGTCGACGCGGGTGTAGCCCATTTTGGGATGGACTGCCGGGCGGGCCCTGGCCCGGAGCGTATCGTCGCGGGACTTCGCCCGTTGTCGCGCCCGATGACGCGATGGTCCCGCGGGGCAGGGGGCCCGAAAAGCTATTCACATTACCGTGTATTAGGCGACATATGCGTCTCGTGTGGCCGGTCGTGGTTTGTCTGGTCTTCCCCACAGTGGCAGCAATGGCCGCCCCAGGACACCCCAACGATGCAGGCAGCGGCCGAGACGCACCGGCAAGCCCCCAGCCCGAAGTCTGGATCGAATCAGGCTTGATCTATGAGGGGGATTTCTTCCCGCCACCAGCCAGCGCAACGGCCGATCCTGCATCCGCGGACGTGGACCACTACGTATTCACCATGGCGGAAGCTGGCCAGGTGACGGCCTGGAGGGACAGGATCTGGACCGGCGGGGAATTGGAGGGGGAGATGCACCTTGTGGACTCGGATGGGGTCGTCTACGGCGCGGCCCCCGCCTGGCCCCCAGGCCACCCGACGAGATTCCTGCGCGCCGATCTGGACCCTGGCACGTGGTACCTCCGACTGAGCAGCAGCATCCCGGGGCCGTATCGGTTTAGCATTGGCATCGACGAAGCGTCGGGAATGCCTGCCAGGGCCATGATGGACATGCTGGACAACGATGCAGACTCAGGGAGCGATGCGCCTGACGTTCCCACGCCAGCAATCGTCGTGCAAAGCGGCGTCGCGTATCGGGGCATCGTGGGCCTCGGAGCCCCCAGCGACCGCAGCGACTTCTACGCGTTCCACGTCTCCAAGGGGGATCAAATCCAGGCATCGTACGTCGGAAGCGACCCGTCATGTTCACCCCTCTGGGCCCCCAGCGGCACCCTGGCCCTGCGGAGCAGTTGCCCTGGCTGGTCCGGCCCCCGAACCATCACGGCCCATGAATCGGGAATCTGGTATTTCGAAGCCTCCGAATATGGACCCGGCCCGTACGAATTCAGCATCGGCATCAATGAGCCGCCAGATCCCCTGCAGGGCGAGTTCTACGCCCTCGACGAGGCGAACGGACTTGACGAGGCATTGCTCGAAGGGGCAGTCGGGGACTTCGTGTTTGAAGGCGAGACCGGCTTGGAGGCACTACCTCCTGGGCCAGGGGCGGACCCTTCATGCGGCGGCCGGCCCGCAAGCGAAGCAGCGTCCTCCAGCGGGCGCGGAGACCCGTCGATCGAGAGCCTCACATGGGCCGCCCTCAAAAATGGTTCCCGCGCCGCCGTTATCTGGGAATCGGACAACGCCACCCGGGGATCGTTGACCTTTTCGGTGAGCGGGGGCCAAACCGCCGTCATGGAGGAGGCCGTGGAGCGCACGGTGCACCTCTTCGTCATCGATCGCCTTCCCGTTGGCCAGACACTGTGCTTCTCGGTTGCCCAAGGCAACCAGACAAGCGACTTGCACGCCGTGCGTTTGGTCAATGCCATGAACGACTACGACCCCGTCGACCAAAGCTACACCATCAACCTGTTAGCCCTCTCGAACGAAGAATACACGCGGGGCCAGCGGGACCTCATCACGTCGTCGTTCGATGCATACGCATCCAGGCTCAACGATGCCTCGGATGGGTACGTGCGCGCCGGCCGGACGATCTTGGTTCACGGCGACTTGCACAATCACCACAGCGGCTTCCACACCTGCCGGTTGCCCAACTTATTCATGACCATACGGACGCCCACGTGCAACCAGGTCTTCGATGTGGTGTATACCTACGACATGCTACCCGAAGCAGAAGCGGCGACCCACAGCGACGGGATTCAGCACCGCGACGCTGCAATCTACATGAACAACCGGATGTTCGACAAGTTGCTGTCGGCAGACGCGGATGCCATGGGCGCCACCTTGGTTCACGAGATGGGACACTATGCGTTTGGGGCGCAGGACCTCTACGGCTTGGCGGGCCAGACCGGCGGGTGCTTCGACCCCGAAACCCGAATCAGTGTCATGGGCAACAACCCGCGTGCCACAGAATTTGATGACGAAATCAACCGCTGCCCGGACGAATCGCTCGACGACGCGCTCGGAGTGTACACACCGAGTTGGACGCACCTGCGGGAACGGTTCCCGGCGGTTCCTGAACGGGCCGGCCACCCGCTGCCCGGGCCCACCGGACCAGGAGCCATCTACTCACTGCATACGTACACGGCCGTCGGTGATGTCCCGTTGCCGACCGAGCTGGATGCCGCGAATGCCATCTGGGATACCGCGGACGCGGCGTTGAACCTCATCGGGGATGCCGCGGACACGGCGTTGAACCTCACCTGGGATACCGTGGACACGGCGTTGAACCTCACCTGGGATACCGTGGACATGGCGTCGGCATCCAAGCTCATCCGGGATAGCACCGGCAAGGCACTCAACCTTACCTGGGATGCCCCGGACAAGGCGCGCAACCTCACAGGGAAAGCCGCTGGCAAGGCACTCGACATCACCTGGGCTGCCGCGGACACGGCCTCGAACCTCTCTTTCGATGCCATGTCCACCGTCCTCACCCTCGCCGGGGAAACCGCGGACACGGTAGGCAACGCCACATGGAACAGGCCCGCAACAGCCCGGACGACCGTATCCACCAGCAACGCCGCGCGGGAGATCATGGCCCCCGGCCTCGCAACGCCGAAGCCGTCCACGGCCACATCGCCGGTTGGGCAATCACGGACTCGGCGCGCAAGCCCGGCGCCTGAGCCCGCCCCGCGGTCTGCACGATCTGCCCCCGCAGGTTACTCGAAACAGCGAACCGGGAAGACTTCGGCGAATCCGGCAAACGAGCAGGAGCCCCGTGCCTTGCGATGTCGTCCAACCTGCGACGCGCCACGCCTGGCTACAACTGCCCATACGCCGGAATGAGGGGACCCAACTCCAGGGTCAACTCCCACTCGCGGCGGCACTTGCACTGCACCCGGCTCAAGCACTCGTCGAGCCACTTGGGGTCCTGGGTCGCCTTGAATTGTTTCAGGTACTTGCCGACGCGCTCGTCACACTCGCCGCAGTTGTGGGCGCCGCGCTCCTGGCCCGCCGCGATCACGTCCGACTTGACCGTGGCGGGGTACTTGTCCCCGCCCGCCGCAGCCGCGCCCCGGGCATAGCCGTCGCGCAGGGCATGGACGATCGTCCACAGCCACGGCGCCCGGTACGAGCCCCGCTTGTAGAGCTCGTCCACGACGGTGCGGCCCTGGATGTTGGTCGGGTTGAGGCTCACCACGTTGGCGTGGGGCGCCGCGTCGGCGACCGTGTTGGCCGCGTCCGTCAGCGCATCCGATTCCTTGAGAAACGGCGGCTTGCACATCAGGTACGCCTTCACGGATACCTGGTGGTCCTTGCAGATCGCGGCCGCGCGGGGGAACGTGTCGAAATCGTGGCCCTTGTTGATCGAATCGCGAAGGACTCGCAGGTTGCTCGACTCGACGCCGATGCCGACCTCAAGTTGTGGCACAAAGCCCGCGATGTCCTCGAACGTGTCGTCCTGGATGAAGCCAGGCAGGCTCTCGAACGCCACCTTCTTGACCTCGGCGGCGCCGCCGATCATCTCCATGATCCGCCGCTGGGCCCCAGGCATGACCTCGTGGCGGTCCACGAACGAGCCACTGGTGTAGATCTTCACCAGTTCCTCGCCGTTGTACTTCGCCCAGCCCTTGACGAACTGCGCCACCAACTCGTCCTCGGACACCTTCTGCCACGCCGACTCGTTGGCGTAGCCGCACATGGTGCAGCCGCCAGCCAAAGCCCACGTGCAGCCCCGGGTCTTGAGAATCACAACCAGCGCCCGGCAGGGGCGGTCGCCCAGAACGTCCTCCTCGGACCAGCAACGAATGTAATCCGTCAAATCGCCCGGGTCGCCCCGCATGGGAATCGTGCGCCGAATCTCTCGGGCTTGCTCGTTGAGAGCAGGGTTGACGACGGCGTAGTCGACGACTGACATGGGCTATGGCGTTGCTGTCGGTTCGGGTATATGGGGTTTGGGGGGAGGGTCACGGCCGCCAACATGGCGGCCCTCGTCCGAAACCTGTGGTTCCCGACCCACACATCTAAAGTATTCGCAGGACCCATGTCCGACACATGCCTGAGCTGGTTTCGCGCCCTAAGGACATGATCGCGGCTCGGCGCCTTTTCAAGGCACATCGAGACGCCTTTGCGCAGATGGCCCCAGTGCAACGGCGCGAGGCCCTCCAACGCATCTGCGAGCACGATGCAGCAATCGGAGCGGCCCTTGAAGACCTTTTAAAGGCCGATGGATTTCTCTAGCCGGACACCATGGAGTGCAGCGCGGTGCTAGGCTGCATCACCAATCGGGATGTGATGATTGCGGCGGCCACCCTGATGAGCTTCGCGGTACTCCTCCCCGGCAGCATTGGGGGCGAGGAAAACCCCCTGCGTGGGAGTACACTTGGACGGTGGGTTTTCTCATTCAACCTGGTCGCGTATTGGATTACATTAACGCTATGCATATTCCACACGCTCGCTGCAATGATTTCCCTCCTGCTGAGCGTTGCATACACGCTTTGGGTCTATTCGTGGGCGGCACGGTTCCAGACGAGGTATGCGGATATCGAAGCCATCATCCGGGAACTTTCAGCTGTTGACCACCGCAAGGAACTTCGACACGCCTATCTGATCAAATCAGTCCAGGACAAGGCACGCGGTGGCGGGGCCCAGGCCAGGCTTTCAGAGTATCCGCGTGCGACCACCGCCACGCCGACTGGACCTCCTTCTTTTCAGCAGGCACCCAGCGACACGACGTTGCCGCGACGTGGAAAGGACACCTCATCCAAGGCCGGTCCGTCGCCACATTAGGGCATTCATAGCCCCGGACGCACGCCCCACCAGGGATTTCCAGCTTCCTGATACCTTGGGCGGGGCCATCCGAAGTCATGCCCCGGCAAAGTTTGAAGGAGAAGCGCAAACGCACTCGGAAGACCAACCGTGGCCCCCGGCCGGAGGCCATTGGTCCGGTCGAAAGACAAACCGGCGAAACCCCCGAGGAGGCCGCCGAGCGGCGCCAAGAGGAGAACCGGCAAGAGGAGGGCGAAGTCGTGGATGCCGCAGAGGATGCCGAGCAAGCCCGCGAGGACGCCGCGGCGGAAGCGGCGGATCGGGGAGATTAGGGCGAAAGCCGTTGACGCCCGCGGCGTCGCCGTGCGCCGGGGGCGGCGCCAGGCTAGGCACGCCCGTCGGCGCGGTGCGAGGCTTCAGCGCTGGCTTTGGCGGGCACCGCTGGTTCACTGCCTACTCAGATGTAGTACCCCATGCCACCCAGAATCGGCCCCACCAGGGTCGCGGGCCGCGTGTTGGTGGGCGGGAGTTTGCTCAAGGTGAATTGTACGTCACCGGCGTTGGCTGCGCCTTCGATGCCCACTTGGAAGTAGTACGTCGTTCCCGGCGTGGCGTAGAAGTCGGTGATGGCGCGGGTGCCCGTGCTTGGCTGGGTTTCGCACGAGCGCAGGGTTTGTCGGCCGGCGTCCTCGGCGTACACAGCGACGATGGCCATGCCGGTGCCGCCCTGCTGGATGCCGGCGACGCGGTGCAGCCCGGGACTGGTGGGTTCCCACTTGTACCAGAGGGTGCGGTGGATTCTGCATGGCTGATCTTCGCCAGAGGACACCGTGGCGTGGGTGGTCTCGGCGAGCAGGTTCGTGTAGGGCTGGATGGCGAGGGCGTTTTCCTGCTCGTCGTTGATGGGCGCCACGACCGCATCGATACTGAACGGGCCGGGGCTGACGTGGTCGGCTGCGTAGCGCAGGTAGTACGTTTGGCCGGCGGTCAGTTGAACCTTCGAATCGCCACGGCAGTTGTCGACGGCCCATGGATCCCCGTTCGGAAGTAGCGTGAAAGCAGTCAGGGCGCTCCGAATCAGGTACTGGTCCTCTGTAGGAGTGTACTTGAACCAGACATCGACGGTGGATGCGTCCGAGCAGTTGATGTTGCTGAACGTGGCGCCAACCGTTGTACCGGTCAAGGTTGCCGGCAGCGCAGTGACCGTTTGCGCGTCGGCCAAGTGGTTGTTGGCGGGGGGTATCACAGCGTCGAAGGTGACGGCGAGATTTCCCGCCGGGGTCTGGTCGACGGCGCCGACCTGGACGTAGTACGTCGTGCCTGGCACGGCGTCCCAGGCTAGCAGGGGGTCGGCGGGATTCGCCGGGCTGCTGCAATGGATGAGGTTGTCGTTGGCATAGTCGGCGCCGGTGTACACGGCAGCCAAAGCGTCGTAGTCGGTGCCGTCGAGGTTCGCCGTTAGCGTCGTCGGCTGGTCAACGGTCAACTTGTACCACACGGTGTTGCCAATGGCGGCGTTGTTGCAGTAGTAGAACGAGCCGAGGTGTTCGCCGGGCTCCGATGTGGCGCTGGTTGTCTGGGCACTCGCTGACGAGGGGTAGGAGGCAATGGGGGTCGCAGCGGCGCGCGCGTCGTTTGCCGGGGTGGCGGCGAGGCTGATGTTGAAGGGGCCCCACTCCCACTTGGAAGCGTCCACCCGGAGGGAGTAGCTCGTGCCGGCGGCGAGGGTGGCGGTCTGGTCGTTGCCACAGTCGTCGATGGTAACCAGGTCCTCAAACGTGGTGCCCTCGAAGACCTCCACGCCTGCCGTGTTCAGGACCGTGCCCTCAGTTGGCGTGTATCGGTACCACACGTCGACGGTTCCGGGCACGTGGCAGGGGGAAGCTTGCCGCACGGTCGCGCCGTACGTTGTGCCGGTGATCGTCGTCGGCAGGCTCGTGATGATGGTGGCGTCAGCCACTTGGTCGTTTGCGGGCGTGTCGAGCAACTCGAACGTGATGTCAAGGGTTCCAGCGGGATCGCCGGTGCGAGCGCCCGCCTGTACGTAGTAGGTTTCCCCTGGCTCAGCCCGCCACGGCACCCGCGGCGGCGTGGGGTAGGCGGGGTTGCTACAATGCATGAACTCAAGGGATGCCAGTTGGGTTCCCTTGAACACCCCAAGCACCGTGTTGTAAGCCGTGCCGTCAGCTTCGGCGAGCATGGTCCCAGCCTGGGTCGTGGTAACCTGGAACCAGACGGTGGAATGCACCTCGGAATGGCTGCACGTCGGGTAGGGGCCCGTGAATTCCCCGGGCTCCGTGGTCGCGGCCCGTGTGTCAATCGTGTACGCCGCGGGCGTGCTCGTCACCGCGATCGCGCCGGCAAAATCGTCGTTTGCCGGCGCCGCCGACACCGTGGGAATAAAGGATAAAACAAGAATAGAAGCCAGGATGATCGCTTTCATTAGCATGACGAGCCTTTCGCCGGTAAAGAAGTACGCGCCCTTTGGGTTGCGGCGCGCAGGCCGAAGACTGCGGATGGCCCCCAATCCTGGATGTTCGGGCCCCTCCCGAAAACGTGGCAAAACGGGGACGCGCCAGGCGGCCATCGAAAAGAGTTGGAGAAGGGGGGCCGAGCATGTGATATGGAATCGAAGTGCGACGGCCAAGCACGCCACGTGGGCCACCGACACCCCTGCAATTCTATTGGTGTAATGGGCACTTGCCGCGTCGTGGGTTGTTGCAGCCAGCGCCTCAAAGTGCGGTCTCAGGAGACGCAACGACGCCTCCCAGGGCATTAAGTCCGACACCAGACCGAAGAGGAAGGAGGGGGTCAAACGCGATGGGGTTCAAGCCGTGGCGGCGGCGGACTCCGTAACCGTGGATGCGGTCAAGACAACCGCCTGGATCGTGGGTTCAAGCTGATCCGGGGGCACGCAACCTTCACCGACGGGTGTCGGGAAGCTGGTTGCGTCTGCAGGGTCGCTGGCGCACGTAACCTCCTGCCCGTCGCCGTACAAGTCGTCGTCGGTGTCGGCGTCGAGGGGGTCAGTTCCGTGATTGTGGACTTCTGCGCCGTCGAGCACGCCATCCCCGTCGGTGTCCGGGTTGGACGGGTCGGTGCCGAGGCGGGCTTCGTCGCGGTCCACGAGGCCATCTTCGTCCGAATCAACCGCGAACACAAAAACGGAACCAGCGCCGTCCCGCTTGCTTCCGGCCAAGACGAGGCCGTCGTCAATCGCGATCGCTTCACCGTAGCCATCGCCGGCGTTGGGGTCTTCCGGGGTGAGTCGCTGGAGTTCGGTCCACTCATTGCCTTGGCGCTGGAAAGCATACACGGCCCCGCTGTCCTGGTTTCCGTTGACCTTTTGGACGGCACCGACGAGGGCGAGGTCGCCGTCGATGTCCACGGAGAAGCCAAAGAAGTCACGCTCGGCGGCGTCGTTCGCCGTGAGCTTGGCCTCGTGCTCCCACGCCATGTCGTTTTGCCGGAACACGTGTGCACTTCCCGCCCATGTGACCGGGTCGTTATCCCGGTGCGCACCAACGATGGCAGCGGCGCCATGCACGGCGACGGCGTAGCCGAAACGGTGATCAGGCCCGGCGTCCGGCGCCTCAAGCTTGGCGGAGTACGTCCAGGTTTCGCCGTCGCGCTTGAAGATGTAGGCGCTGCCACTCCGGGCTCCGCCGAAATCGGTCGCGTATGCGCCTGCAATCAAAGTGTCGCCATGGAGGTCAACGGAGACGCCGAGCGAATCGTGCGGGTCTGTGTCGGGCGCGACCAACGTTGCGTGTAGGGCCCACTGGGAGCCGGTGCGGCTGTAGACGCGGACGCTACCACTGGTAGATCCGGCGATGTCGTCGTTGGGTGCACCTACGACGAGCGTGTCCCCATCGACGGCTAGGCTGTAGCCGAATGAGTCGCCGGGGGAAATGTCTGGTGGGTAGAGTTTAGCCTCCTGGGCCCACGTGCCGTTCACCAGCCGGAAGACGTAGACCGCGCCCTCATTGGAGGAGATGCTGTCGTGGTACGATGAACCAACGGCCACGGTGTCGCCAGAGATTCCAACGGAGGTCCCGAGGAAGTCATTGGGTTGCGGGTCGGCGGCGCGGAGGATAGCTGTTTCGCGCCAACCATCAGGGCCTCGCTCGAAGACGTACGCTGCTCCCGTATCGCGAACGGGAACGTCGTCGCCCTCGGATCCGATGACGGCGCGGTCCCCGTCGATGTCGACAGCGCTTCCGAAGCGGTCCGCTCCACTGGCCTCCGACCCCTTGAGGGTCACTTGTTCCTGGATGGATAGCCCGCCGATGTGCGTGGCCAGCATGCTGACCACCAGGGCGGCTACCAGGCTACTTGTATGAAATGTTGAGCTCATCAGTTTGCAATGGCACCCACCACATAAAAAAATAGACAAGTTGAAAACTGTAGCGGCAAAACCAGATGGTTCGGGGCCCTGGGTCGGGATGCGATACATCGAGGGGTGAGTCACGCCCCGACGCAGACCCAATGCGCCGGGGCGAAACCGAAGGGGGCAAGGTAATCGGCGCCTGGCAAGCCGCCAGCGAGGACACGGCCGCTGAAGCGGCGGATCGGGGCAACTAGCCGCTCGGGCTCACGCGGCCGCTACAAGAGTGTCGGGGACCAGGCAGTATGTGTTGTCGGCGTCCTTGGTGGGCGGCACATCATCCTCGGACGCCGGATCGGACCCGCACGCAACCTCCTGCGCGTCGCTGTAGAAGTCCAGGTCCGTGTCGGCCTCTAGCGGATCGGTTCCGTATTCGTTGACTTCCTCGCCGTCGCTGAGCGTGTCGTCGTCGCTGTCTTCGTCCAGGGGATCGGTTCCAGCCTCGGCCTCTGCTCCGTCGGAGAGTCCGTCGCCGTCGGTGTCCGGGTTCAGGTGGTCGGTTCCCTGGTCCCACTCGGCGCGGTCAGTAACACCGTCGCCGTCAAGGTCGACCTCGAACATGTCCACGGCGCCTGCCGTTCCTGCGCGCTCCACGGTTCCACGGGGAGCCCCGACTGCCAACAGGCCGCCGCCGAGGGCCACGGAGGCGCCGTATTCGTCCCCGTGGCGGGCGTCAGATTCGACTCGAAGAGGCGCCGTCCAGCCGGTGCCATCGCGGGTGAGCAGATACGCGGCCCCGGCGCCGCTGCCGATGGCGGGAGCGCCCACGGCCACGCCGGCGCCGTCAATGTCGACGCTGTAACCGAAGAATTCGCCGCCGTCAGGATCGGGGACCCCCAGTCGGGTGGTGAGTGACCAGAAGCCCTCCCCGCGTTCGAAGATGTATGCGGCGCCCGCCCAGACGCCGTCGGCACTGGCGCGGTACGCGCCGGCCACGGCGGTGTCGCCGCTGATGGCAACGGAAGTGCCAAGCCAGGCGTTGGAGGATGCGTGCGTCGTGGTCAGGATCGCGTCCAGGTTCCATTGGTTGCCGCTTCCGCTGTAAGCGTACACGGCGCCAGCGTCGGGGCCCCGGGTGCTGTCCCGGTTGGCGCCAACAAGCAGTTTGGCTCCGTCAATGGCCACGCTGCGGCCAAAACCTGCCGTGGTGCCGGGGTCCAGGGTGGCCAGGAGATGGGGTTCCTCCAGGGTGCCGTAAACATACGCCGCGCCGGACTCGCCAGCGCTGGGGGCGCCCACGACGAGGAGGTCGTCGCCCAGGGCGACGCTGATGCCAAAGGAGGCACCGGCGATCCCCGCGGCGCCCACGAATTTCGCTGGTTCTGACCAGTCCGCTCCACCCCACTTGAAGAGGTAGGCACTCCCGGCGCCAGGGGCTCCGTTCTCATCCGTGGGTGCTCCCACGAGAAGCCATTCACCGCGCAGCGCAACGGCGCGGCCGAAGCCGTCGCCGTCTGCGCCATCCGGAGCCAGGACGGTTTCACGCAGTACCCATTCGCCGTTGTCCTCAGCGAAGATCTGGACCTTGCCGTGGCCCGTGCCCGGAACGCCCACTGCCATCATGCCGCCATCGAGGGCAACGCTGCTGCCGAATCGGTCCGCGTCGCCGCCGGATGATTCGATGTCGTCGTGGATCGGCGCAAGGACGCCTGCCACCGGTGCGGTGAGCATGACGAGAAGAACCAGGATCGCTGCAAATGGTGCCAGTGGGGAGTTCATGACCCGCCCACTTTCGCATGAAATCATAAATCCTATGCAAGCGGCGGGCCGAAAGGGAACCAAACGGTTGGCCAGCGGTGCGTTCCGGCGGGCGTTAGTTGAGGTCTCCCGCTCTTGTTCCATCGCCGGGCTGCGCCATCGCGAGGAGGGCATCCCAGACAGCGGGCTCGTCCGCCTCCATGAAATGGCCCCGGCCGGGCACGACCTTGACGTGCGCCCCCGCCTCCATCCAGGCCCAGGCGTTGGCCCACCAGTCCCGGATCATGGGTTCGTTGTCGCTGACCAGGTTGACCAGTCGACCGCAGGCGACCACCGCGCCGCCCAGATGGTGAATCGGTTCCGCCCACGGGGCGCTGGTCTCTCGGATGTCATCAACGCGAAACCAGCCCGCCACGGCCACAACGCCCCGCAGTGGGTAGGGGTCCAGTTCGGCGGCGAGGGCACGCAGCACGACTTGGGCGCCGACGGAGTGCGCGACCACCATGGTGTCGGCGCGCTGCACGGGGTCGCTGCCGAGTTTTGCCAGGAAGGCTTGCACACAGTCGGCAATCACGGGAAGGTCGGGGTCGGGCAGCGACCACGGGGTCACCTCGTCGAAGAGGCCGGTTGCTTCTGCCTCGCGCCGTATCCACGGGTACCAGTCGCTGTCGGGGTGCCCGCCCCAGCGCGGGAGGACGATGAGGCGGGTCACGTCACGGGCGCCAATGGGCGAGCGGGCTTAGTCGCTTGGGGCGTCAGGTCACATGCCGCAAGTTGACTGCCCCGCCCCGCTTGAGGGGCCCCATGGCTTCGCCTGGCATTTGGGCCACGCCGCAGCCGCGCACTTCGATGCCGTCGGGGCCGTCGTGGACGATGACGACTTCGTCGCCGGTGCGCACATCGGGGTCGGCGCGTTCGACGCCCACGGCGAACAGGGTGCTGGTCTTCTTTGGGCTGAAGTCAGGAATGAACACCCGGTGGGTTTGGTGTTCGGCGATGATGCGGGCGCCGTCCAGGGTGAGGCTCAGCAGGCCGCGGTCGATGGTGGTGATGCCGCGCTGGCCTTCGGGGCCGAGGAGCTTCTGGAACGGCACCTTGCCGCGGACCTTGGCATCCTTGGCGAGGGCGGCACCGGCAACCGGGCCGAACTGGTAGGTGCAGAGGGCTTGCAAGTCCTCGCGGCGGCGCACGGCCACGTTGAGCTTGAAGTCCCCCTCGCGGCGGTCGTCGGCGCGGATGCGACGAAGTTCGTTGCGCAGCGCCTTGCAGGCCTCGATGCCGCTGGGGCGGTGGATGCCTGCGGTGTGGATGGTGCCGTCGGGCAGCAGGTCACGCAGAATCCCGTGGGTGTGGGTGTCCACATGGCTGACCACATGGGCGTAGGGGTGCTTGTCGAGGAGGGCGGCCACCTGCTCGCGGATGATGGCTTCCTCGTCCCGGTTCCAGTGGCCCGTCACTGGCACGTCGTACGCGTCGGCGGGGTGAACGCTCTCCAGTTCGCGGGGCACCAGGCCGAGCGGACTGGTCACCATGACTTCGTGGCAGCGGTACCGGATGCCGGAGTCGTCCAGCGCCCGCTGGAAATGGCGGTGGGTCTTGCTGAGGCGGTACGGCTTGCGTTGGCTGCACGGGAGCAGCACCAGCACGTCCGCCGAGGCGGGGGGCGTGTAGAGATCCCGGAAGCGTCGCCGGAAGGACTCCACCTCCGGGCTCCACAGGCTCTCCTGCGTCATGCACGGCAGCGGCCCGTCCCTGTTGCGGACTGTGGCCGCCTCCAGGTACCGGTGTTCCCGATCGAAGCGGCGCAGAATCTCCACCGTGCCCGGCGCTGCGTAGATGCGGCGCTCCACCAGGGCCCGCAACTGGCCGGCACCGATGGCGTGACGGATGCGAAGCAGTTCCCGCCGGGCCGCCTCCAGGTTGTGGGCCCTCAATTGCTCCTCGTCCCACGCCTCGCCGTCGCCAAGCAGCCGCCCGGCATCTTCGGCGGATAGGGGGCCATCCACGGTGAGGGCCTGGCCGCGTACCGCCGCCAGCAGCAACGGGCTGGCATCGAACAGGTCCACGCCCAAGTACACCCAAAGCGCATAGTCGGCGGGCGTTCCTAGCGCCGGGGCCCACAACAGGCGCCCCTCGGTGGCCTGGGTCTTGGCCTCGATGAGCGCCGGCACCAGGTTGCGGGGGTTGCTGGCCCAGCCGCCGGCGTCGTGGAAAATGGCCAGTTCCGAGCCAACATCGACAATCTGGACTTGGCTGGTTGGTCCAGGCTGCGGGGCAGCGACCACCAGTTCGCCAGCGCCTGCGGCCGCTTCCCGTTCCGGGTCGGCGTAAAACCAGGTTCCCGCTGAGATCAACTCAACCACGGCCGCATCGCGGGGCTCCCGCGTTACGGCTACCTGGGTCCATGCGGGTCGTTCCAGGCCGCTGACATCGGGTATCACCATGTTCGGCGTCTGCACCACGGGGCCATTTTCCCGGGGCTGCCAGCGGGCCTCGCGGGCGCGGCCGTCGCGGTGGGCGATCTCAAGCATGAGGCGTTCCCAGGCCACCGCATCCTTCAACGTTTGGGCGCGCACCCGTCGCCCCGGGCCCGCCGCCCTCGAAATACAACTCAACAAATGATTTTCAAGGAGTCCGGGTCTTGCTGTCTCATGCAGGTGCGCGCCCTCCTCGTGCTGATGCTCGTAGCATCCGGCACCGTAGCCCAAGTGCCGCCAGAATTCGTTCCCCCGACGCCGGGCCCAGACGGCCAAGACGACGCCGGCAGTGGACGCGACGCCCCAGACGCTCCAGACCCGGCGTTCCGCGTGGATCCCGGCAGGATTTACGAGGGAACGGTCACGGGCATCCACGACGACCAAGATGACTACTTTGCTTTCGAGGCCCCCGCCGGCAGCGTGGTGGAATTCCTGGTGCTTGGCCTCCTGGGATGCTTCGAAATCGTCGACGAAAGCGACTTCTCGCTCGCTTCCGCGTGCGCCTTCACGCCCGCCTACTCCATCGACCTCGAATTTACGCCCGACCGCTCAGGCACTTTGTACCTGCACTACTACTGGATCACGCCGGACGCCTACCGGTTCGCCTTCGCCATCAACGACGAACCCCCCCGCCTGGCGCCGCTGGATCCCGCCCGGCTTGGCCGCCTGACGGCCCTGGCGCCCCCCGCCGACGCCCCCGTCGTGGTGGCTGTCGTCGACACCGGGATCAACGCCTACCACCATTGGTTCGCCGCACCCGGCTTCGCGGCACACCCAAGCACCTACCTGGAAGGGTTCCCCGCCGCCGCCAAGCCTCTCGACCTGACCCTCGATGCCCCCAGCCATGCCGACGCCCGAGCCGTCGACGCCGACGTGTGGAACAGCGTCAAGCGGTCCAGCTACGACCCCCTGCGGGACCGGTTCGACGCCACGCTCTACACGATTCCGGGCACCCGCATCGTGGGCGCAGTCAGCTTCGGTGACTTCATCGACGCATCCAAAACCATCCAGCCGCCGGCCTACCCGCCGACACCGATTCTGGACGAATACGGCCACGGCACTCCCAGCGCAGCCCTCGCTGCCGGCGCCCAGTTGCCTGGGGCCAGCGGCGATGTCCTCCTCGTGGTGGTTGAAGTGCCCGCCGGCGGCTTCGAGGCGGGCCTCCGCTGGGTTGCCCGCCAGCCCTACATTGACATCGTCAGCTTCAGCCTGGGCCGCAGCGCCAACCTGCCGACCATCGCGGACAACGCCGCCGCAGGCGTCGCCGAACTGGTCGCCTCCGGCAAGGCAGTGCTCATGTCGGCTGGCAACGGCGTGACCAACACCGCCACTCTCCCCGACCGGTGCAGTACCTACAC
>JBFIJP010000055.1:0-14750 GCA_041600695.1 Thermoplasmatota archaeon
AGGCATACTGCAACCAATGAGGTACTTCGCATGAGGATTCCTCTGATTCTGTAGAGCTAGAATAAAAGTTAGAAGAGCTACGCCCGCGCAACTCCCAGGTTTCACCCGCACCCGTAACGTTGCCGGTGACGCGATCATGAAGCGACGGCGGCCCGCTGGATCAGGTAGTCGACAAGGTATCCGGGCCGGTCCGTTAGCATGCCCGCCACCCGAAGATCAACCAGGGGGCGCCATGACATCTCCGTGTTCGTGGTTCCAGCCCAGAGCTGGATACCGCGGCGGGAAGCGTCGGCGACGACCTCCTTGTTGATGGCCGGCTGCGTCACCACGACGATGCCCGCACCCACCCGCTGGCCCCGCTCCAACAATTCCGCCGGCGGCGTCAACGGGTTGGTGAAAAGCAAGCAGGATGGGTGACCCCAGTCACGGCAGAAGCGGATGCCGTCGTCGCTGAACGTGGCAATCGTGACACGATCCTTGTGCCCGCCATCCCAGACCGACTTCAGCACCGCGCGGCGCAGCGAATCCGGATCGTCCTGTGGGGCCTTCTGGTCAATGATGACCCGGCCACCATACTGGGCCGCCAACGCCAACGCTTCGTCCAGCGTCGGGATGCGCTGGCCACGAAACGACTCGTGGAACCAGCCCCCCGCGTCAAGCTGGCGAAGCTGTGCCAAGGTATGGTCCTTCACCGCGCCCGAACCGGTACTCGTGCGTTCCAACGTGAGATCATGGAAGAGAACCACGACGCCGTCGGCGGTGAGCCGGGCGTCCACCTCGATGGCGCCCGCTCCCAGGAGGAACGCCTTGTGGAACGCCGCCAGGGTGTTCTCGGGCGCATAATACGAGGCGCCGCGGTGTGCGACCACCAGGGGTCCTTTGTCAAGCGCGACGAAGATGTCCTGGCGGGTCGTCTCGCCGTCTCGCAACTCCGGCTCCGCCCGGCCAGGCAGGTAGCCAGGCATCCGCGCCACCAAATGGTAGAAGCCACCCTCCAGGGACAATCGGTAGGACCCGTCGGCGGCCGTCGTCGTCCGTGTGGCGGCCACCGTTTCCATGTAGGTTCCCACATTGTTGACCGGCTCCCGCAAGTTCTGGCTCTCCACCGCCACCACGGCACCCACCACCGGCTGACCCGCCTGATCCAGCACCTTGCCCACCAGCGAGTAGGGGCGCCGGGTGGAGGGGTCAATCAAATCGACGGCATCGTAGGAATCACCCGGAGGCGGCGCCTCAATGTCAATCTCAAACGGATTGCGATCGTCGAGGGCGTCGGGCAGCCGCTCCGGCGTGCCGCCCATCGAACTGCAACCAGCAAGCACCGCGACCAGCAGCAGGGCGGCGAGCCTCTTCACGACCCGTCAGTCGCGAGGAGATAGATGACCCCCTTGGTTCAGAAATCGAAAAGCGACTGCTGCGCGGCTTTTCCCCGGGCGGCTCCGAAGCGCTCCAGGGCTCCCTCGACGCGTTGCTTGGAGAAGGCGTGTTGTTCGACCATGAAGTCGACCACCGCGTCGGCGTCGGGCCGCTCGAGCTTCAGGTCCACGCTGGCCACGTCCGCGGGTGCCAGGAAGATGCCCCGGATGGCGTCACGGTCGCGCAGTGCCTGGCCGCCGTCGAGGATGGCGCGCTCCCATGCGCGGTCAGCGGAGCCCGGGTCCGCTTCCAACCGGTCGAGCACCGTGTCCAGGTCGCCTTCCTTGGGCCGCCGCCGATGGCCTGCGCAGTGGTCGCGGATGCCGCGGCTCATGCATACGGCGGACTAACGCGGGGAAACTGATGAGTACTCAACGGCAGCCACGAAGAGCGCTTCGTGGTTGATTGATGAATCGCTGATCCGCGCCGTGACACCCCCGTCCTTGATGTCCACGCCGATCACGCAAACGCCGGGTCCGCTGAAATGGTAATCTTGCTGGAAGCCGGTGGCCTCAAGCGAAACGACGACTTCGCCGGCATGGTCGCTGCCGCCGTAGATGAGGTAGACGACGTTTACGTCGCCGCCAAGGGTCCAGCGACTGGAAGTGGAGCCTAGGTTCGACGCGACCAAATCGAAGCCAGTGCCTTCTTGGGCGGTCCTCAAGGACAAGATCTCAACGCGTGTTGACTCGTAGTGGCGCAGGGCGGCGCCGCCAGTGCACTCCATTGCCACATGTAGCGAATCGCCCTCGTTGGTATCCATTGCGTTTGCCAGGAAGGCCATGGTAGCGTTGGCGGGACCTTCCTTGAACCTTAGGTCCATCTGCGCGTTCCACCCCAAAGCCGGGACGCGGGGCGGCGGGATTTCGCCTAGCAAGGAACTACCCGTGGCGCCATAGACCGCAACGGTAGATGTGGCATTGAAATCCGCCCACTCGCCTTCTGCTAGTGCAACCAGCGAGAAATCCGGGCCGCCCAATCGCCCATGTGCCTGAAGATCCATGAAGCAGGAATCCAGTGCCCCCAGAGGCCCTCGAACCATTTGTGCGATGGCCTTGACGTGCCCTTCCAAGTCATAGGAAAAATCGCGGGTGACAGCGGGTTCGTTCGCGGCATTCATTTCCGACGTTTCCTGCGCGTCGATGCAGCCGCCGAGAAGGATTGCTAGGGAAAGGACGACGGGAATGCCCTTCGAGGCCTGTTGTGGCCTGTGCCCACGTCCCGTGGTGCCAATTGAATCTGGTGCCATGGGCCTTACCGCCTCCTTCAGGTTGACATGACTGAGGCGTGGCAGTCCACGGCGCGGGCGGTTGTGTGCCATGATCCGGTCACCGCAAATGATTCAAAGTCTGGTGCCAGGATAAGGACTTCGGGCGGCACGAAGACCGACGTCGGGTCCATGGCTCGGTCCAACGGGTGAGCCCACAAGCGGGAAACGCCGTCTGTTGTCATTTCACCAACCGCCCAGAGGGCCCCGCTGGTGGCATCGACCATGAAATCAGCAAGGACGGCTCCGGAAGCCTGCATTCCTGGGCCCGCCTGGCCTACGCATCCGATGACTGCTCCGGCGATGTCCCCGAATTTGGCGCCCAGCACTCCTGTATCGCAGCGGGAGCTCGCTTCCCAGTAGTCGTTGAACGCCCGGGCGGATGCCTCAGCCAGGCCGTAGCCATGGCTTTGGGAATACCCGCTGAAGGTGTCGTTGTTGCCCTGTGCGTAGCCCGTCTTGTAGATTTGCACGGTCATCTTTGACGAAGTAGAACCGCCGGAACCGGGCCCGGCGACATCGGCTTTTGCCGTGGCGCTAACTAGACTGCATGCCGTTTCCACGGCGACATCTGCATCGGCCAGAAATGCGCCTCCGGCAGGAGCGAGGCATGCGAAGACGATGGTCGAAATTGTGACGATTGGCAGCGTTTGTCGACAGCGTCCCATAAATCTCAAGAAACCCCCCCCTCCTCTTTATTTTTCCGCCTTGGGTAGCAACTATCTAGGCGGATTGTTCAATCATCGTCTAGAAGTCAAAAAGCGACTGCTGAGCCGCCTTACCCCGGGCGGCCCCGAAGCGCTCCAGGGCTCCCTCGACGCGTTGCTTGGAGAAGGCGTGTTGTTCGACCATGAAGTCGACCACCGCGTCGGCGTCGGGCCGCTCAAGCTTCAGGTCCACGCTGGCCACGTCCGCGGGTGCCAGGAAGATGCCCCGTATGGCGTCACGGTCGCGCAGTGCCTGGCCGCCGTCGAGGATGGCGCGCTCCCATGCGCGGTCAGCGGAGCCCGGGTCCGCTTCCAACCGGTCGAGCACCGTGTCCAGGTCGCCTTCCTTGCCGATGATCTGGATGGCCTTCTTGGGGCCGATGCCCTTGATGCCGGGATTGAAGTCGGTGCCCACAAGGAGGGCGACGTCGACCAATTGTTCGCGGCTGAGGCCCACATCGCGCAGGCACTCGTCGAGGCGAATCTCTTCTGGGCTGATGTCCACCCAGACCTGCTTGCCCGGCAGCTTCCGGCGGCCCGTCACGGCGAGGTTGCGCACCAGCCGGGGGGCGCCGAAGAGCAGGCTGTCGAAATCCTGGCTGCATGAGGCATGGAGGACGCCGGCGGCGCAGAGGGCGGCGGCGTAGGCTTCTCCTTCACTGGGTGCCTCAATGACCGGGATGCCCAACGCCCGCAGGAGCGTTTGTGCCTCTTCGGCCATGGTGCTGGTTAGCCGGCTGGTCTGGCTGGCCTTGGTCTTAGCGGCCTCCAGATCGCCGGCAGCAAGGGCCTCCTCGTACTGCTCTTTGGCAGCCTCCTTGCGTGCCGAGCGCGCCATGAGTGTCTCGCTCTTGAGGGGATGCGGTGCGCCGTCGAAGACGAAAACCGGCTTGATGCCGGCCTCAACCAGGTTGGCCGTTCGGTACAGCGCGCCCGCCAGATGGCTGGTGACGCGCCCCTCGCGGTCCTTCAGGGGCGTGCCGTCGGGCTGGCGGATGCTGCTCAGGAACTGGTACAGGATGTTCCATGCGTCAAATGCCACCCACTTGCCGGCGTAGGTCCGGGCTTCCACCGGGTGTTTCGTGACGACGGCGCCGAGGTCGATGCCCACGCGGCGGCGCACGCCGGGCGCCCGTGAAGAACGTTGGGCGACCCGGTACCGGCAGAAAACCGCCGGCTGGCTGCCAGTAGGTCCGCAAGCGGCGGCGATCGAGAGCCGGCTCGCTCGGGCTCGGCGCCCCAAAGAAACGACTAAGGCCCCGAGCCAATGGAGTCGCCGTGGCCGACTTCGGCGCCTTCGCGCTGCTGCCTCCTGTTCTGGCGATCGTCTTCGCGATGCTCACCCGCCGGGTCTACCAAAGCCTGGCGTTGGGCATCTTCACCGCCGGCGTCATGGTCGCAGGCGAGCGATCCTTCGGGGACGGAGCCAATCCTTTCCTGGCTACGGCTGCGTCGCTGGCCGGCGGCCTCATGGAGGGCGTCACATGGATCGTTGCCGGGTTGGCCGACTTTGGCCATGCCGGGGTCGTCGCATTCACCCTGTTTCTGGGTGCCCTCGTGGCCGTCATGCAGCGCAGCGGCGGCATCCGGGGCTTTGGCGAGGCCGCCATGCGGTTCGCCAGTACCCGACGGCGCGGCCAGTTTCTGGCCTGGTTCGTTGGCGCGGCCTTCCTGGCCATCGATGACTACTTCCACGTCATCGCCGCCGGCAGCATTTTCCGCCCCGTCACCGACGGTCTCAAGGTCAGCCGCGAGAAGCTGGCCTACATCATCGACTCAACGGCGGCACCCATGGTCATTCTGGTTCCTATCAGCACCTGGGTCGGCTTCATCCTGGGCGTGGTGGCTCCCGTCTTCACGGCCAACGGCGTCGAGCGCACGCCGTTCGCCGTCTTCCTGGAGGGGATTCCCTACAATTTCTACGCCATTTCCACCGTCGTGTTTGTTTTGCTGGTGGCCGTCACCCGCATTGAGTTTGGGCCCATGGCGACGGCTGAATTGCGTGCGGCACGGGAGGGCAAACTCATGCGCGATGGGGCCCAGCCACTCATGAGCCGCGAACTGGCTGAAATGGAGCCCGCCCCCGGCGCACGCCCCCGCGCCATCAACCTGGCCCTACCCGTCATCTTCCTCTTCGCCGCAGCCATCAGCATGCTTTACGCCACCGGCTACGACGCATCCGACCCCGCCCGCGACTCGTTTGTGGGGGCGCTGCAAAACGCCAGCGCCGAACTCAGCCTGGCCATTGCGAGCTTCCTCGCCCTGGCCTTCGCCATGGTTCTCTACAGCGCCCAGGGAGCGATGAAGCAGGATGAGTTCCTCGACACCGTGCTTGACGGCTTCAAGGCCATGGTCCCCGCGCTGGCGATCCTGGCGCTGGCGTGGGGAATCGGCAACGCGGTCGGACCAACAGACGACGGTGGCGTCGGCTTGGGAACGTACCTGGCCGGCGCCGTTGGTGACTCCGTTTCGGTGGCAACGATTCCGCTGATTGCATTCCTGCTTTCGGCGGTCATTGCGTTTGCCACGGGCACCAGTTTCGGAACGTTTGCGATCATGCTTCCGGTGACCTTGGGCTTGGTTGCCGCCAGCCCGGAGGCCCTGAACTGGTACGGCCCCGTTCTGGCCGCCACGGTCGGCGGCGCAGTCTTCGGCGATCATTGTTCACCCATTAGTGATACGACGGTGATGAGCAGCATGGCTGGCCATTGTGACCACATCGACCACGTTCGCACACAACTTCCTTACGCGCTGGCCATGGCCGGTGTGGCCGCCGGCGGGTACCTGGTTCTCGCCGCAACAGGAGAATTGTGGACCGCCTGGCTTGCCAATGGACTCGTCATCGGAGCCATCATGGTCGTGGCCGGAATTACTAGCCGGCGCCACTATGAAGCCCTCGCGGAGGTGGATGCGTCATGAAGGTCCTTGGTGCCCTTGGACCGGTTGCCATCGTGGCGTTGCTGCTTCTGGCCGGCTGCCAGGCGCCTCCCGCCGAGGTTCCACCCGAAAACGGCGGTGGCGGGAAGCCAGACCTCGGCGGGGTCGGCGACCGGCCCGGCTTTGATGGCGTGGCAGCGCGGGCCTTCGTTGAGGGCCTGATCACGAATGATGACGGGTCACCACGGTACCGGGTGCCTGGCAAAGCCGGCCACGCCGAGGCGGCCCAGTGGCTCTGGGACCAGATGCAGGTGGACGGCTGGACGCCGGCGTGGCAGAATTTCACCTACGCCGATTACGAGGCGCTGGAGAAGGGGGCCGTGACCGGGTACGCGCACCCCGACTCATGCCCGGCCTCGGATCGGGAGCGCCTGCAGGGTGTCGTGTTCCACAACCTGATGGCGGTTCATTACGGCGACGACGGGCCCAGCGACCGGCTGTTCCTGCTGGGTGCGCACTGGGAGTCCAAGGAGGACGCAAGCCAGGACCGGAACAGGGCCAAGCGAAGCGATCCGGTGCTGGGTGCCAACGACGGCGCAAGCGGCGTGGGGGTTCTCCTTCAACTGATGCGCCATGTGGCCGACGGCATGATCGATGTTGACTACGATGTTGGCGTCCTCTTCGTCGATGGTGAGGATGGTTTCCAGGACTGCCATCCTCTGGCTGGTTCGATCACCTACGTGGCCAGCCTTGAGCCCGGCGAGGTGGATCGTTTCCTGCTGCTGGACATGGTGGGGGACCCCGCGGCGCGTTTCATGCGCGAGAGCGGCAGCGTGATGGCGGACCCGACGCTGGTTGACCTGCTGTGGCATTTCGGCCGCCAGTGGGCCCCTGAGAACTTCCTGAACACGGAGCACAGCGTCTTGGACGACCACGTTCCGTTCCTGGATGCGGGCATTCCGGCGGCGGACCTGATCGATTTCGCGCGCGGGCCCACCATGCGCGAATTCCCTCCCTACTGGCATACAACGGAGGATACGCTTGACAAGGTCACCGCGCCGATGCTTGGTACCATCGGGGACATCGTGGTTGGCGTCATGACCCATCCTGAGTTCGACCGAACGCTGGTTCCCCAGTAGGGGCGCCGCGGCAAACCAACGGCGCGCCGTCACGACACGCCTCGCCAATGCTGGGCTGGGGCTGAGGTCGGGGCTGGCCGGGGGCTAAGGTCGGGGCTGGCCTGGGGTCGGGGCGGGGGCCGGGGCGCGCCCGGCACTCACCTTTGCCTGGCCGGGGCCTAGGTAGCGGCCGGCAGGGCCTCGCGCACACTTGCCAGCAGGACCTTGAAACGTTCGACGAGCGCCTTGGCCTCGTCTTCCGTTTTGGCTTCGGCCTGGATGCGGTAGATGGGTTCGGTGCCTGACGGGCGCACGAGGACCCATCCCTTGTCCGTGTAGCATTTGACGCCGTCGCGGCCGTCGACTTCACGGACGCCCTCTTGCTTGGGGGCAAGATCCTGGAGGGCAGCCAGGAGGGCCTTCTTTTCCGACTCCTCCACGGGCACCTTGTCCTTCACCAACGCATAGCGGGGAATCTCGGAAGTAAGTTCACTGAAGCGCTTGCCCGTCGTGGCCAGCAGTTCCAGCATGAACGCCATCGCCATGAGGCCGTCGCGACAAACCTGGTGGCGCGTGAACATCAGGCCCCCGTTGTCCTCGCCGCCAAAAACCGCGCGCAGACGGATCATTTCTCGCGCTACGACAGGGCTTCCAACGACCGTCCACTCCAGCCGGCCGTCGCCCATCTCAACGGCGTCGGCGACGCACGAACTGCTGCTGACGGCGGTGCAGACAATGCTCTGGGGCGGATGGCGTCGCAATTCGTAGAGGCAACCAAGAGCCAGGGTGGTGTCACCCCACACGTAGCCCCCCTTCTCGTCGATGAACACGGCCCGGTCGGCGTCGCCGTCCTGGAGGATTCCGAGGTCCGCCTCGTGCTTGCGCACCGCCGCGATGCACGCGGCGCTGTTGGCCGGCGTGGGCTCGCTGGGGCGGTCGCTGAAGGCGCCATCTAGGTCGCAACTGATGGGAATCAGGTTGACGCCCAGGGCTTCCATGAGGCGGGGCGCTGTAACGCACCCGGCACCTCCCCCGGGGTCCAGGACGACGGTGAGCTTGGCTTTCCGGATGGCCTCCACGTCAACTTGTGACAGGACGGCATCCAGGTAGTAGTCTGGCCCGTCGGCCGCCGTGGTGTGGGTGCCAACCCGGTTCCACGGGGCTACCCGGAATTTGTCGGCGAAGTACAGGCGCTCGACGGCGGCCTCCTCGTCCTCGCTGGTCTCGGTGCCATCCGGGGCGATCAGCTTGATGCCATTCCATTCCGGCGGGTTGTGGCTGGCGGTAATGATGGCGCCTGCGGCGAATCCCTTGTCGCGTACGTAGAGCTGGATGCCGGGACTAGCCAGGACGCCCAAATCGACGGTATGAACGCCGGTGCTGTTGACGCCTGCGCAGAAGGCCGCCTTGAGCATGTCGCGGCTCTGCCGGGCGTCTGTTCCGATGGCCAGGCTGTCGCCCGGCTGGAGCCAGGAGCCCACGGAACGTCCGAGCCGGAGGGCCAGCTCCGCAGTCATGGTCTTGCCGACCAGGCCACGCACGCCATTCGTGCCAAAGAGTTGGTTCGCCATGGGCGGGCGAGCCGGCGTGGCCAGTTAACCGGCTCGGGGCGGGCCCCCGTCTGGGCCGGACCGAAACCATTCTTACCCATCCGGGTCACGACTTGCTGTGGCGGTTCCCAGCCGCGTCTATGTCGGCATCGTGGTCTTCGGGCTGATTACTGCCCTGGTCACGTTGCCGTACACGACGCTAGTGCTTGCCGGCTACCGCCAGCCGACGGAGATCACGGCTCCCTACCAGGTCCTGTTTCCCCCCGCAGAGGAAACCCTGGCGGCGGGCGAGGTTCTTTTCCTGGTTCTGGCCAGCGTTTTCAGCGTGGCACTTACCATCGTGTCGTGGAAGGCGCTGCTTCGGGGCGCGCGCCGGGACGCTGAACGCCGACGGCGCCACGCGCGCATCAAGAAGGACCTGAACGAGTTCCGGCTCCAGAACCGGCCACCCGGCGGCTACAACTGACGTCGTCGGGGGCCCCAGCCAGCGCAGTGGGGCTCGGGCAAGTGCGTCCAGGCACGTGCGGGGCTCCGGGAGGACTGGGCTCAGGCAGGCCCGCGGGGAGCGTTGGGGTCCTGGCCGTCCATGAAGTGCTCGTCCACGGGGCGGCGGCGGGCCCAGGCCTGATCCTCCAGGCGCAGGTAGAGCCTGGATGTGTGATCGCGGCGCAGGGCAGCGCGGCCGGCCATGGGGACGACCTCGTCCTCCCGCAGCCTCCAGAAGTAGGCGCGGCGGTCGCGTCCGTCGAGCTTGTACTCGGTGCGGCGCACATCGAGAACTCCTTCGTCCTGGAGCTGGTAGAACATGGACCGCAGCTCGGAGTCGAGGAATTCGTCGTTCAACTCATCCTCGCCACGAAACGCGTCTTCGACAACGTGGGCTACTGCAAGAGCATCGTCGCGCATCATGCGCAACTTGTCGCGTAGCAGGCGGGCAAGCCGGTGCATCCAACATTTCCAGTGGAAATCTAGGTGTTAATCCTTCCGGTTACGTCGTTTCATTGACCCGCACCGACCCGACCCTGCGGTCCGCTGCCGGCCTCTGCGGCCAATTCCCTCGCCCTGCTTGCGGACACATTGGATTCCTCGACCATGCGGCGCGCAACCTCCTGGGCGGCGTCGCCCGCCAGACCCGCGGCAAGGGCAAGGTTGCGCGCGTGCAGTTCCATGTGGCCGCGCTGGATTCCCTCGCCTGCCAGTGCACGCAGCGCCGCCAGGTTTTGCGCCAGGCCGACGGAAACCGCGACGGCGGCCAGCCGCCGGGCATCTGGTTCCCCAAGAATCCGACGGGCAGCGCGGGCCACAGGGTGGATGCGCGTGACGCCACCCACCACACCGAGGCTCATGGGCATCACCAGTTCCCCTGCAAGATCGCCGTTTTCGTCCAGTTCCCAGGTCGTCAAAGCCCTGTACTGTCCGTCGCGGGCGGCAAAGGCGTGGGCGCCCGCCTCGATGGCCCGCCAATCGTTGCCGGTAGCCACGACCACCGGGTCCACGCCGTTCAGGATGCCCTTGTTGTGGGTCGCCGCCCGGTAGGGGTCCAGGCGCGCGAAGTCGTTGGCTTCCACGATCGCCTGTGCCAAATGTGCTCCGAGCACGTTGACGGGAATGGTGCAGCGGGCCGAGGCGAGGCGCTGGTCGGCGAGGTTGCTCAGGATGCGCAAGCCCAGACGGCCACCCAGTTCTAAGGCGGCCCGCGGTCCCAGGCGTTCGCACAGGCCATTGACCAGGTTGGCCCCCATGGCATCCCGGCAGTCCACATGGATATGGAGAACGACCCTGCCAGCGCCGACCGCCCGGGGTTCGATGCTCCGCACGCCGCCGCCGCGCGCCACCATGGCCGGGATGGACTCGTTGAGCCACCGCGTCCACGCCGGCGCCAGGCCCCGGGCCAACTCGCAGGCACCCAGGGGGTCGGCCACGTCCCGCAGTTCAACCTGGCCGATGGTGATGGGCTCGTGCACCAGGGTATGGAACCCGCCCCCCGCCGCAGCCAGCTTGGCCGCGTGGCTGGCGGCCGCCACGACGCTCGACTCCTCCACCGCCATGGGGACCACCACCGGCTCGCCGTCGACGACGAAGTTGACCGCCAACCCCAGCGGCAGAGGAAACGTACCGATCACGTTCTCAATCAGTTGCTCGGCCACGGCCAAGGGAAGAGGCCCCTCCTGGCGCAACAGGAGAGCATCCGCCGCGTCCAGGTGCGTGGCATCCGCCACCAGTTGCAGGCGCTCGTCCAGGCTCCGGCGGTAAAAACCGCTCCACTGGGACACGACCCGCCTACTTGCAGACCCCGTTAAGCGCTTTCAGTCCTGTACCACCACGCCGCACCCGGAAATGGCGGGTCAGGCCGCCAGCCGCCCTCCCGATCGGGCCGGGAAGGGATTACCCCCGTTTGCGAAGCTGTTACCTACTTAGCCCGGGATAGAAGGCTTGGACGAAAGTCGGTCGGTTCACTGGCTGCGGTATTCAAACCGCGGAGTGGCCGGCACATCACGCCCAGGCCGCGATCATTTAATGGGGGTCGTGCGGCTGGGCGAGCAACGACGTGCGGGCCGCGAAAGGGGGCCATGCGTGCCGGCCGACTTCGTCATTTCACTGCGCTGCCCAGCGCGCGTTCCCCCTGTCGTTTATCTACGCTCGCGGCTTGGGCGGCGCCCATGCCCGTGGTGACCTTCCAGCGCCCGGAACTGTGCCGCCTCATTGGTCGCGACATCCCGATGGATGAACTAGCCGAGCGAATGCCCATGCTGGGTGGCGATCTCGACGGCGTGGATGGCGAGGCCATCACCATCGAATGGTTCCCCGACCGGCCCGACCTGCTGACGCTTGAGGGCACAGGCCGCGCCCTGAAGGCCTTCCTCGGAGAGTCCAGGGGACTGCCCGCCTACCAGGTTGAGCCGGCGAAGACAGAATTGCGCGTGGACCCGTCCGTGGCCGCTGTTCGGCCCTACGCGGGCCTCTGCTTCGTGCGCGGGGTCACCTTCGACGAGGCCTACCTCAAGGCGGTCGTTGACGCCCAGGAAAAACTCACCCTGGCGCCGGGTCGCAAGCGGCGCAAGATCGCCATCGGTGTGCATGACGCCACGGGCCTCAAGGGGCCCTTCACCTACACGTGCGTGGGGCCAGACGAGAGCGCCTTCGTGCCCCTGCAAGAAAATCGGCCCATGGCGCCGGCCCAGATCATGGCCGAGCACCCCAAGGGCCGTGAATACGGCTACCTGCTGCCGGATGGACTGTACCCGGTCTTCCTCGACGGCGAAGGCGACGTCATCAGCCTGCCACCCGTCATCAACGCAGCCAAGACCGCCCTCACGCCAGCAACGAAGGATGTCCTCATCGATGTCACAGGTACCGACGCCGAATCCGTTCGGCGCACCATCGCCCTGCTGGCGTCCGGGTTCGCCGAGCGCGGAGGTACCATTGAGGCCGTCAAGGTCCACGACGCCAGCGGCACATGGACCTGCCCCGACCTCCGACCCACTGAACGGACCCTCTCGGTGGAGTACACCCAGGCGCAACTGGGACTCGACTTGACGGGTGCCGATGTGGCCGACTGCCTGCGCCGCATGGGACACGACGCGGAGGACTTCGACACCCAGGTACTCGTCCATTCGCCGGCATGGCGCTTCGACCTCCTTCACGATGTAGACCTGGTGGAAGATGTGGCCATCGGGTACGGCTTCGAGCGCTTCGACGGCACCCTGCCGTCCGCGGCCACGTTTGGGGCGCCCCTGCCCCACCAGGCCCTGGAGGATCGCGTCCGGGCGCTCATGATCGGGCACGGCTGGAGCGAGGCCCGCACCCTGACGCTCAGCAACCCCGCCGACCAGTGGGGCGCCTGGGGCGCACCCGCCCAAGCGGCCGTGGCCGTGCAGAACCCCGTCCTGGAGGAGCAGACCATCCTGCGGACCCGGCTGGTGCCAAGCCTCCTGCGGGTCCTGTCAGCCAACCGCCACCGCCCCCTGCCCCACCGGTTGTTCGAGGTGGGTTACGTGGTGGACGAGGAGAACCACAACCGGCTCCGCCTCGCCGTCGTGGAGGCCTCCGCGCGGGCCGGCTTCAGCGAGGTGAAGGGCCTCCTGGAGGCTCTCGTGCGCGACCTGGGCATCGATGCCACGCTCGCCCCCGCCGACGAACCCGGCTTCATCCCCGGCCGCCAGGGGCACCTGAAGCGCGGCTCGGCCACCATCGGCCACTTCGGCGAACTCCACCCCGACTTGCTGGTTCACTTCGACCTGGTGGCGGCCACCACCGCCCTGGAAATCGACCTCGCCGACTTGGAGTCGTGAGTGCCCACTACGCAGGCCGTGGTGGCCGCCATCGACGGCGTGCTTGAGCCCGGCCGCTTCGCCGACGGCCAACACAATGGCCTGCAAGTGGAGGGACGGCCTGAAATCAACCGGCTGGCGACAGCCGTGAGCGCCAACCAGCAAACCATCGACGCCGCCATCGCGTGGCACGCCGACGCCCTCCTGACCCACCACGGACTTCTCTGGGGCCCAACACAAACCCTTCATGGCGTTCACCGGCGCCGCCTGGCAGCAGCCCTGGCTGCGGACCTGAACCTGATCAGCTACCACCTGCCCCTTGACGCCCACCCGGAACTGGGCAACAACGCAGCCCTCGCTGACCTTGCGGGATGCACCCAAAGGCAGGCAGCCTTCCCCCACGGCGGAGCCAACATTGGCCTCATCGGCCGCCGCCCCGAGCCCGCCGCCTTCCAACCATGGCTGAGCGATCTCCGATCGGGGCTGCAGGAGAACTGCACCGTGGCAACCGGACCCTTCCAAGCCTGGGCTTTCGGACCCAGCCACATCGAAAACATCGGCTTCGTAAGCGGCGGCGGCGCCTACGATGTCCAGCACGCCATCGACGCCGGGCTGGACGCGTTCGTTACCGGCGAAGTGCGCGAATCGGTCTACCACCTGTGCAAGGAAGCCGGCATCCACTTCATCGCAGGCGGCCATTACCTCACAGAGCGCCTCGGCATTCAGCGCCTGGGCGATTGGTGCGCCCAGCAATTGGGCTTGGAGCACCGATTTCTTGAGGCGGCGACGGAGGCGTAGCCAGCCCCAAGCGGCCACAACCGCGCTGGACCGGCCGGCCCGTCATGGGTCGCCGCGCACGACCATCCACGTTGCATTCCCTCCGTCAATTTGACCTGCAATGGCGACGGGCGGCTCGAAGTTGAGGGTACTACCCGTGGCCGATGGCGTTGCGGCCAGAATGAGCAGTATTACAGCGGCGAATCGCATTTCTGATCCTGGTACTGTGTAATGGTGGCTGTTGTTCTCAAGTTGAAGCCGTACGATGCGTCCGCCACGGGGGTATCGGCTTCGCCGCCCGACACAAGGAAGGGATCCTCCATATCCACGAGCGCCTTGGTGGTTTGCCCAGCGTTGCGATGCAATTGCTGTGTCCAATCCATGGCGGAAACGCCGGTCGCGTGGTCCCAGACGAAGCGGTGGATGAAGCTAGATCCGAGATCTTCGGACCCGGTTTCGCGGTAGGTTGCCGTTGACTCCGGGTAGCCCGCGGGGGACCATGTCGTGGTAACCGTCGTTGCAACGGCGTCTGATTCGACGTCCAGATCGAGGCTTGCCATCATGACTGGCCAGTGCAGGGTTTCGCCGAAGGAGCTCGCGAGGCTTTCATCATCGACGTAGATCCGATGGAGGATGTACAGCGAGGCGTTGTCTGCTGGTGCGCAATTGAAGGCATCGGCGTAGTTGTCGTCGAACTCGAATAGGATCGTGGCCGCCCGCTCGAACCCTTGCCAGCCTAGGCGCTCGCATTGGTAAAGGGAATAATG
>JBFIJP010000056.1:0-14464 GCA_041600695.1 Thermoplasmatota archaeon
ATCCACCGTATGCGCGCAGTGCACGCGCCGCCTGCACCAGGCCGTACCCCGCGGCGTCGTCGTGGGGTGTGCGGGCGCCGGACACCGGCTCGGCCGTATCCACCAGCACCCGCTTCAGGGTTGCAACCTGCGCGGCCGTGGTGAGTGCAGGGCGTCCTTCCAGAATCAGTGCCACGGCAGCCGTGACGAAGGGCGTGGCCTGGCTGGTTCCCCCCGCTCGGACGTAGACATCCTCGGTCCAGGCGGACAGGATGTCAACCCCGGGGGCCACAAGCTCCGGCTTCTGGTTGGGATAGCAGCGGCCCTGGAGCCCACCAACCACCGGCGTGCGGTCGCAGCGTCCGTTGGAGCCCCGGCTGCTAAAATCCGCTACGCGGAGGTTGTCATCCACCGCCCCGACGGCAATGGCGCCAGGAACATCCGCGGGCGTCGACACGTCGTTGGCCGGATCATCCGAGCCGGGCCCGCTGTTGCCGGCCGACACCACCACGACAATGCCCCGGTCGAGGGCACGCTGGGTGGCAGACCGAAGCGCATCGTCGTCCAGGCTCAGGATCGAGGCCTGGCCGCCCAGGCTCATGGAGATGATCTGGGCACGCTGGCTGATGGCCCAATCGATGGCCGCGATGATGCCATCGCCCGCGCAGCCGTCGGTGCCGCACACCTTTGCGATCAGGAGAAGGCTGTTGGGTGCGCCGCCGAGTAGATCGACGCCGCCGTACAGGAGCTTGTCGCTGAAGCTGCTGCCGCGAGCCGAAATGATGCCAGCCACATGGGTGCCGTGTCCGATGTCGTCGAAGGCATTGTCGACGCCGTGACGGGCCTGGACATAATCCCTGAAGCCGGCCAGTTCGCCGTTCTCCTGCCGGCCGTCGGTGAGGTGTTGGAGACTGGGGTGGGCCACGTTGATGCCCGTATCCAGGACCGCCACGCGCACGCCGGCGCCGGAACGCCCGCTGTCGTTGAGTTCGCGAATTTCCGTGGTGTCGTAGGCCCATTCGCTGCGGCTTTGGCCGCCAAGGCAGCCTGCGAGCGTTGCCGCCAGGATGATCGTGAGTGCCAACAGGGCAGCCCGGGCTTGCAAGCGGCGACCAGTCACGAGACGCGTCATGCCTGTGCCTGGCCTAAAGACCCATCTTGAGCGCGACATCGGCCACCAGGGGCATCCGGTAGCGCTCGCCCAGCAGGACCTTGAAGATCCCGACGAAGGCCATGACCAGGTACACCAGCGTGGCGAACAGGATCAGGCCGAGTACAAGCTGGCTCAGGAGCTCAAACTGGTCAATGAAGAACAGCAAAATGCCCAATACTAGCGTCGCTGCGAACCACAGCATGAACAGGACGCCGCCCTGCCGTGCGTGGAACTGGACGAACATGCTGTCCCGTTTTGCTTTGACGGGGATGATGAACAGGAAGGCCAAGTAGCCAAGGACACCCAGCACCCGCTCTGCAGCCGTGATCCTCATTCCCGGCGGTTCGATTCGACTTTCACTTATAGGGTTATTGAACAGCTTGCTGTAAGTTCAGCGCGCTGGCGAGGGGAACAATCTTGCCAGGGATTGGCTCACGGGGCCCCTGTGGATGGTCGCCGCGTCGTCAAAGGGCGTGGGGTCGCGGTTGCAGATGACGAGGGCGGCTCCCTGATCGAGCGCCTGGGCGGCGAGGCCGGCCACCGGCCACACGGTGAGGCTGGTGCCGGCAACGACCAGGGTCGCGCAGTCGGCGACTGCCCGCATGGCCGTCCCGATGTGCTCCACTGGCTCGCCGAAGAGCACGACGCCCGGTTTGAGAATGCCGTGGCAATCGCACCGTGGCGCACGGCCGTCCTGCTGTCGCGCCAGCGCCTCCTCAACCGGGTAGCGTCGCCCGCAACCGGTGCACATGCTCCAGCGACCGTTGCCGTGCACTTCCACGAGCCGGTCGGCGGGAGTTCCTGCCTTGGCGTGCAGCCCATCCACGTTTTGCGTGATCAAGAGGGCGATGCGACCATCGGCCACTGCGCGGGCCAGCACGTTGTGCGCCTCGTTTGGTTCGGCGTTTAGGTAATCCATGGCTGCAATGAGCCGGGCCCGGCGGGCCCAGAACGTGTCCGGGTCGGCGTGGAACCGGTCAATGGTGAACTCGGCGGGGTCGAACTTGTCCCAAACGCCGCCCCGGGATCGGAAGTCGGGGATGCCACTGTCCGTCGAGACGCCCGCGCCGGTGAGGACGACGATGGGGGCGGCGAGGTCTGGCGCTCCGGCGTCCACGCATGGGACACGGGGCTTGTGCTCATGATGTTGACGACGCGGGCCCGGCCCGTCCACGCGGTTGATCAAATGATTATAAAAAAGTGCCAGCCCTAGCCCTTGGAGTGAAAAAACGACTCGCAGCGCGGGCACCCGTCGTCGCGGTGCTGGTGGCGGTGGCGCTGGCCGGCTGCGCGGAATCCTACGGCATGGACCGTGCCGGCCGCGGCACCCTGGCGGAGGGGCAGTACGACGAGATCAGCTTCACGGTCAGCGCCGTCTTCGATCTGCACGTCGCCGTCGAGGTTCACAGCGGCCCCAGCATTGATGTCTTCGTCATGGACGACTACAACCACGGCCAGTTTCGCGCGGGCACCATCTTCGCCCACCGGGAGGCCTGCGGGGGCGTCGTGGAGCAGAACCTGACGCGGGACTGCACCCTTCGGGCTGGTCGCTACCATGTAGTGTTCGACAACTCCATCGCCGGAGCGGCCAGCCCCCCGGAAGACGATGTGGACGACACCGCTGACGTTTCGTGGGTTGTGCGGGGGAACTAGGGGAAAGCCTCGAAAAACGAACGCGAACGGTCAGGGCCTTGACGCTAAACTAGCGACCGACATCCAGGCGAGGGGTTCCAACAGGAAGGAAGACGATGGCTTTGTTACCCGGCTTGGAGTTTAGCGTCAGAGCCATCTAATTGGCGTCCATCATTTCGAAACCTCCAATAATGCCAAGGCAATCGACCGGGCATGGAGATTCGTATTTGTGCCCTGCTGCTTTTGCTTCCGCTAATGGCAGGTTGCGCCGGTTCGTCTGGATTGGACGAGGTAGGACGGACGGTTCTGGCGGAAGATCAGTACTATACCATCAGCTTCAACGCCAAGCGGACAGTCGATTTGTCCATCCAAGTCGAGGTACACAGCGGGCCTAACCTCGACGTGTTTGTGGTCGATGAAATTAACTTCCAGCAGTTCAAAGCTCGAAACAATTTCGTACATTTTGAATCGTGTGGCGGCGTTGCAGCGCAGGGGTTCCAGCGCTCTTGTTCGCTGGCTGAGGGGGCTTACTTCGTAATTCTGGATAACACCAATAGTGGAGCCGTTTCGCCACCGTTCAACGGCATCGACGACGGGGCAGATGTCTCCTGGGTCGTGAAGGGCGCCTAGCCTTCCCGTCGGCTCTGGCCGCGTGCACCCGCGCTGCAACACGCCGCCCCGATAGGCAACGGGCCCATCTCGGAGGAACCCCAGGCGGGTCCGGATGACGATGGGCTTCGCCAATTCTACGGCTGCCACAACTCGATGTCGTGGCCGTCCGGGGTGCGGGTCCACGCAAAGCGCCCCATGGTTTCGTATTCCTCCGGACCCGCGACCTCGTTGCCGCTCTGCCGCAGGCGGGCAACCACGGCGTCGATGTGGTCGACGCGCAGGTTGACCATCATCGGCTGGCGGCCGTACGGCTCCCTTTCGACTTCACTGGCAGGGGGTTCCGGGGCGCCCTCGCGTGCGGCTTGGACGCCGATGAGGGAGAACGTTTCGCCGTCGCGAAACACCACTTGGCCGCCCGCCTCGTGGCGGGTTACATCAGCGCCCAGTGCTGTCTCGAACCAATCGAGGAGGCGCGTCGGGTCATGGCTGGCCAGGAACACGCCGCCGATGGCTACAAGTGACATGCCCGCGCCAGCGGCGGCGCGCTCTTATGGGTCGCGAAGCCGGCATTCGCTAACAGCCAGAGGGCCCGTGGGGTCAGACCGTGAAGGCGTGACCCACCAGCTTCTCGTAGGCTTCCTTGTACCTCGCCGCCGTGCCGTTCACGATGTCGTCGGGCAGCCGGGGGCCGGGGGCGGTTTTGTTCCAGTCCTGGGTTTCCAGCCAATCGCGTACGTACTGCTTGTCAAAGCTGGGCTGGCCCTGGCCGACCTTGTACTCGCTGGCGGGCCAGAAGCGGCTGCTGTCGGGCGTGAGGACCTCGTCCATGAGGACGATGGTGCCGTCGGCGCGGCGGCCGAACTCGAACTTGGTGTCGGCTAGGATGATGCCCCGCTCGGCGGCGTAGTCGCGAGCCAGCTTGTAGATGCGCAGGCTGGTGTCACGCAGCCACTCGGCGGTCTCCTGTCCAACGATCTCGACGGCCTGCTCGAAGCTGATGTTCTCGTCGTGGTCGCCAATCTCAGCCTTGGTGCTCGGCGTGAAGAGCGGCTCCGCGAATTTCTCCGACTCCTGCATGCCCGCTGGAATGTCGATGCCGCAGATCTTGCCAGAGCGCTTGTAGTCCTTCCAGCCGCTGCCCGTGATGTAGCCGCGTACGATGCACTCCACTGGAAGGGGTTCCAGCTTCTCGACGAGCACCGCGTGGCCGCGCAGGATGTCAGCGTACTGGTGCAGTTCAGCCGGCATGTCCTCCACACGGGTGGCGACGAGGTGGTTCTCGACACCCTCCTTGGCCAGCAGGTCGAACCAGAAGTTGCTGATCTGCGTCAGGCAGGCGCCCTTGTCGGGGATGCCCGGCTCCAGCACCACATCGAAGGCACTGATGCGGTCGGTAGCCACCATCAGGAGGTTGTCGGTGCCGACTTCGTACACGTCGCGGACCTTGCCCTTGCGAAACACGGGCAGGTCAAGATCCGTCCGGGTGACCAGGGGGGTCAGGGCTTCCATGCGCGGCCCACACGGGACCCCGTCAAGAGGATTGTCCCGCGCACACAGGTGCGGCACGGCTGGTCCAGCCCCCGGGTATAAATCGGCGGGCCTAAGCCGGCGGGACGTCTGTCTGGCGGCAGAGGGCTTTCATGGCTGACGACATCATGCTTCAGGACTGGCTGGGCGGCACGGAGTGGCTGTCCATCGTGCTTGCCGCCGTGGCCAGCTTCTTCATCGGTTTCATCTGGTACACGCCGCTGTTCGGCAGGGCCTGGGCGCGTGAAATGAAGATGGACTTGGACGCCAAGCCGGACCCCAAGGCGATGGCGCTTGGTATGGGTCTGGGTATCGTCGGCCAGTTCCTGACGGCCTTTGTCCTCTGGCACTCCATCCACGGGTGGATTCCGAGCCTTTGGGGCCAGACCCTGGGCGTCGAGGCCACCAACAGCGCGGCCGCCGTCTACGCCCTCAACGGCGCCGGGTTCATCTGGCTGGGGTATTTCCTGCCGCAGCAATTGAACCGGGTCGCGTGGGAAGAAGGATCCTGGAAGCTTGTCGCCATCAATGCGTCCTACGACCTCCTTCGGCTCTTGGCCATGGCGTTCATCCTCGCCTACATGGGGCCGATCTAAACCAAGCCAGGACCGGCCAGGCCAAGCGACAATGCCTGCCTACGGGGTGGACGATGGCCTTGCGGACTGAGAATCGGCCCGACCCGCCTCCAACGGCGTGCCCTGGACGGCTTCCTCGCGGGCGGCGCCCAGCGGCCCAGCGGAGTAAATCTTGTAGCGGCCCTGCAAGTTGAAGACAACGATGCCCGCCTCCTCCAGTTGCTTGAGCCGGTTTTGCGCCGTACTGCGCGTCCAGCCCCACCGCGCCGTGGCAGCAATGATCTGCTTCTGAGAGACCCCGGGATAGGCTGTGAGCCATTCCCACAGTTGCCGGGCTTCAGGGTTGCGTAGCACGACGACCTGCTGCCAGTCCTTCGTTGAGCCGGCTGGGAAGAAGCGGTGGGTGCCCTTGTGCGGGCGCCGTTCGACGACGCCTGTGCGTTCCAGCACGGACAGGTGGTGTCGCACGGTGCCGGAAATCCATCCCGTCTCCCGTACGATGTCGCGAAACGACATGCCAGGATGGGCATCGATGCGTTCCATGAGTTCCCTCCGTCGCGGGCTGGCAAGTGCATCCTGCGCCGTCCTACGCGTGAGGAGCCCGAGGAGGAGCTTGACGGCGCCAACCAAGGCCGCCAGGCCCGTGGCAGCCATGGCTACGCTACCGAGCACCGGCAGGCCGGCTTCTTCGTCGATGCGGATGTGCGTCCAATCGGCATCGCCTGTCATGACTGCTGCATGGTCGTTGTCCGGCTGTAGGCGCAGTTCCCCAAAGCGCGTCAGGCCGGTCAATGCAACGGTTGCATCGCCACCGGGGCCGAGCTCGGCGGGAACCCCCGCCACATCGCCCCGCGGCAAGCGCAACGTCCCATCGATTTCGCCGCGGTAAGAGACGGACATGGTTGCAACACGACCGGTCACGTTGGCCAGCGTCAATTCGCCGCCCTCGCCCGACAGGGCCAAGTGCCTGATGGTGACAAGCGATGCTTCGACGGCCGCCTGGACGAGCGGCTGCGTGTCGTATCCACCCCCGGCCGGACAGGGGGATGTCTCACACGTCCAACCGACGTTCATGAACTCAATCCACCGAATCCCGGACGCGCGCAGGGTCAACGCGGCGTTGACGCCATCCATGGTTCCCAACAAGGCGTCGGCCACGCAGGGAAACGTACGCAGCGCCGGTAGCCAGTACTCGTGCGGTGGAAAGGCGCGCTCGGCACAAGCCAGGCCGCCGCTGGCTGGATGCCAGCTGGTGTTGGCCTCGGGCCCGACGACCTCCAGCCGGTCCGCAGCCAGCGCAATGGCAACCCAACCTTCGCTGGGTGCAAACGAAACAGCCGCACCTGAGCGCGCCCACGCCGTCGTGTCGGCATCCTGATTCGACAGGCTGTATCCCTGGTAGGTCCGGTCTGGGTAGCCGTCCAGACGATAATTGGCGTCCGTGCGAGACCAGGTAGTGGCCACGGCGCCGGCTGGCCAATGCATCTCCCCCGCGAGCGTGTCCGGGTTGTGCATCATGAGCACGGCAACGCCTGCGCCCGATACGTCGATGGCTCCCGTCGCCTGGGCTGGCAGCGAGAAACTGGCCGTGAACGGGGACAACGAGCCCGCGCCGACGCCGGCTGCGCAGATGAGGAGGGCGGCCAATGCGGCCTTCATCAGGGGTCGGAGCATTGGAGATCGGGAAACTTGCTGATGGATACCTCGATGGAGGAGGCGTACTGAAGGGTGGCGATGCCCGTTGGCGTGGTGCCCCAGGTACGGCCGTGCAGTGTGCCTTCACCCATGAAGCCCGTCGCCGCGTGCGCTTGCAGGGACGGCGCCTGCTGGTTGGTGATCACATCAAGGACGGTGACGCCAGCGGCTGTTGGCCAGAGAATGCGGTGGCCGAATAGAGATACTGCTGACTGCGTCCCTTGTGCATGCAGCACCAAGCGGGATTCGCCCAGCGGCTCCGCAAACGCACGCACGGTGTATTGGTCGACCTCCGCCAAGTCTTGGCTGCTGATTTCGTAGTCCAATAACTCCACGGGGGTGTCAGTGGTGCGTGCTAGCGCCCGTTCAATTTCGGGATCGGAGACCGCCCACGTGACACCCAGGCGGTGGGTGTTGAACGCAGCGTCTGTGCAATTTACCGGCGCATTCAGATTGGTCGTGGTGTCGAACAGGAAAGCAATCGGACCGCGCTCGAAGGGGCCCCATGTAATTCGATGGCATTCCAGGACCTCAAAATAGGAAGACACCACCGGAAAAATGTCATGGCGATCCCACCCATTCGGCGGCTGCTCTGGGTAGGCAGCCGCCAGCCAATTACTGCCGACTCTGAACGCCAGGCAATCCGTAAGAAGCACGCGCCGCGGCAACACCGCGGCTTGGGGGGCCATCCGTTCATCGTCGCCCGTGCCGTTTTCGTCATGGCCGCTCGGGATATTGTCTTCGGGTTTTCCCGACGAGGGGAAGCGCTCACCGTCGACCTCGGCCGGTGGGCTCTCACCGTGAGTAGAGCCGCCGGCGGGGCTGGCCGAAAGACAGCCTGAGAGGGCCGCCAGGCATGCCACCATGACCATCAAACGCAATTGGCGACACTGACCCATCGTCCCTCGTATTGCCAAGAAGTCGGCGGCCCACCCGTGCGGGGATCGGGAAGGCTCGTCGGACGCATGACCGCCCAGTCCCCCAGGTTAACCTGCGGCTCTCCCAATGGGGCCCGGCCGGGGTTGCCGCTCCCACATTGGCTGAAGTAAATGCCCGCCTCATGATGGGTGTCCCGCGTACAGTACTCAACGACCTTAGGGGCCTCGGCCGGTTCGGTTGAGGCTAGGCCACCAAAGAGGCAGGCGCCATAGTCAACAACGATGGGCACGGGGCCTAACGCAGCGGCTGGCGGCGCTGGCCCCAAAACAGGAGCCATTAGACAGAATTGGACCAAAATAGTGTACCCTACGCGCATGAGACCACTCCGCGCGCCTCTAGGGCGCGCCCCAGGCCTGCCAGGGGGTCGTCGCTAATAGACCTCATTGAACAAACCCTGGCCTCAAGCCGACTCGCGCCATGGAATGCGTTCGTCGGGGCCTGGCGAGCGCTTCTCGCGTGCGTTGGTTGGACATGGCTGGGCGCGCCATGGCGCTTAGCCGTTGCACAAGACCTTGCTTGTTGCACGGCTTAACAAACCCCCGGCGCTTGTGGGCGTTTGGTGGAACATGAAAACCTCATGCATCATAACCACGCTATTGATTGCAACAATCGCCGTTGCGCTGCCGACCACGGCTCAGGATGACGCCTGCGGGGGACCGTATTCCGGCAAGGCCGTGGACTACGCTCTGGACTGCGCCCAGGGCGCTCCTGGATGGGCGGAGGGCCGGATTGAACCGTTCTACAGAGCGGCGAAGGCCATTGCCGAAGATGTCTACGACAACACGCGCGGCGTGGCCTACGCCGGGCATCCTTGCTATGAGACGGCGCGCAGCTTCGGCATCTTCCAAGAGGGGCAGCCCTACTACGTTGTCTCCCTTTATTGGGGCGAATACAATCAGGCGGCCTGGTCGGAAGCAGGCTCCGCCTACAAGCCCCAGTACCAGTATGCCGACGGCAACGTCCGCGGTGGCACCCACTTGGCCCGCGTAGTCGTCAACGATGTCCTTGAGGTCACGCTTTGTGCCCAGTCCCAAAGCCTCTGCCGGCAGTTCGCTGAGCAAGGGACCGGCCTCCCCGTTGGCGCGTGGCCCGGCGGACCTTCGCCGCTGCCACCGCTGCCGAACAACGGACCCGGCGGGGATGTCCTGAACAGCATGCCCAGGGAACTGCCCCGCCCACTACCCGAGAATCTGCCGCTGCCGTAGAGACACAGCGCTCCGTCTTCCCCCTCAACCCAACCCAGTGGGGCGCCCGCGCTCAAACAAGACGCCAAGTCGCTGCGTTCATGGCCTGCGCCCACGGTTCCTGAACTCGCCCTGCGCTTCACGCGCTACCGCTGATGACGATGCCTGAACGCTCCATCCGTTACGCGATGCCTCGCCGCGCCCCAATTATTTCTCTTCCGGGCTCGCCTTCGCTGGGTCGGACGCTCTTCAATGTCGCCGGTCGGCAGCCCGGCTCCCGCCCACGGTGTTCATGGTCGCTCCGCGGGCCGATCTAGCTCGGGGCCGCCGTTTGGGCCGCGCCCGACGACTTCGGGCTCACTAAACGCGACGTGGGTGCCAAGTAGGCTCTGGCGCTAAACTCCTGGCCCGGTAAGAAAGCCGGCGCCGCCCCTCCTGTTGGACTCAGCCGCCAGGCTGTCGGCCGCTAGTTTAGCGTCAAGGCCAAGTTGATTACCGTCGCACTCGACAATCCTCAGTTGGATTCGTCGCATTCCAGGTCTCCGTAGTGGGCGAGAGTGATCTTCATGCCACTCATGTACCATAGGTCCGCCGTGTCTGAGAAGTGGTCGCCATAGGTTCGCCCGTGCAGGGTCCCCGGCCCCATTGTTCCCCAGGCAACATGCGGCTCAATTTCGGGCTTTACAGAAGGCATCGAGATGTCCATGACTGTCAGGCCCTCGGCATTCGGCCAGAAAAGTCGTGATGGCCAATCATACTGGCTTTGCTGTTGACCATGCCCAAGCATTCGAATCTCCGACCGGCCGAGCTCGGCCGTTTCCCAGACGACGACGAAGTCATCCACGCCGTCAGCGTTGTCGAGCGAGGGCTGGATGCCGATACACCGCAGGCGACAGCAATAAGAAAAAGCGCTAGGCTAGCTCGCCGAGGCATTGCAAGTCTCCGTAGCTGGTCAATTCGAAACTGAATTCCCAGTCCATATATATGCCAGTAATACCCGCGTAGTCTGGACCAATAACTCTCCCGTGCATCGTGTTTTCGGCCATCGTCCCATGCGCGAGCGGCATGGCTGCGTCGGCCATGGTACCGCTTTGGCTCATCAAATCAAGACGGTGAACGGTTTCTCCGTGCACGATGAAAAATTTCCCGATGTCAGGTGCCACCGGATCGGGTAGGCCGCCCCATCGCACGAGGAGGTCTGACTTCAACTCCCGCGTTGGCCCGAAGCTCCCTCGCCATTCGTTGACCTCAAGGCTTACCGAACGCTGTAGTTGAACATCGAAAACGTCCACGTGGATTCCCAGATCCGTGGCCCATCGTGCAGCAATTTCGGGGTCGTCGATTGCCATGAACGAAACAAGGTTGCGATAATCGTAGTCTCCGCCGCGGCATTTTTCGGGGGCGTCGGCTTTTGTATGACCTTCAATCACGAATCGAAAAGGCCCACGCTCAAACCCTCCTGCCGAGAAACGGTTACATTCCCAGATGTAATATCGGAGCTTCGTCGAAGGCAGGGGGCTCTCTTTTTTCCAGCCGGCGGGCGTTTCCCCTGGGTGCAGAGCAGTGGGTATCTCGGTGTACGTGGCGAACCCATTGCATTCACGAAGCACCCCATCTCGCGCCGCGATTTGCGTCTCTGGCGCCCGGATTGGCTGGCGTGGTGGATCAGGATTTTCCGGCGTGGTCGTTTCGCTGCTATCACTTTGACCCCCACGTTCCTTGACAGGCCCGGCCAGACAGCCAGCACTAAGGATGCCTATCGCCAGAAGCGCTGCCAACGCCCTCATGTGCAATTCTCGGCCCCCACGGTGGCTGCTTGGTACCGCCATGCTTCTGGATTCATCGGCTGCCCACGATCATCAACTTGAAGCGGCAGCGTGATCGACCAATTAGGCAGATTCGGATCCAGCCCCAGGTCGCTCCACTGCGCCTCGCGGCCTTCGGGGCAGTTGCGTAACACAGCGATGAGGCCAGCACCAAGCTGTACCTGACAAAGGCCCCACGCAATCCCACCTTCAACGGGCATCAAATCCACGAAGATGAGAACCATCGCTGCGATCGTACACGCTTGGTAGTCCTCGATCACATCGCGGATGTTCGTTGCTTGTGCTCCAGGTGCCAAGGCCGCCGCGACCACGCTGCCAGCAACCACCATCACAATCCAATGTTTCCAATTCATCTAATGACCACCAGTCGGCCCCGGGGGCTGCTCAGTCGATGAAACCGCACGGCCCGGTAATCACCGTTTGCTACCCGAAGTTGGCGACGCCGGTTCGGGTGCGGACGGGCTCCGGGAGGTCCCCTCCGGCTGGAGCCGCGGAGTGCAGCTTCATTCGGCCCTGTTGCCGAATGACGACCAAGCCATCGTCTACCAAGCGCTTGAGCCGGTGCTGCGTGGTGCTACGGCTCCAACCCCAGGGCTCGGAGGCTTCAAGGATCACTCTTTGGGGCGACCGGGGATGGTTAACCAACCAGTCGTGCAGGCGCTTGAGCTCCGGCTCGCGGAGCAAAACCACCTCCTGCCAGTTGTCCTCGAACTTGCCACCGTTTTCGAAAAACCGATGCGTTTGCTTATGCTCGCGCTCCATGATCATCCCAGACCGCTTGAGGACAGCCACGTGATGCCGTGCCGTACCGGACATGATCCCCGTGCCCCGCAATAATTCTCTAAACGTGGCACCCGGGTTTTCTTCAATGTAAGTCATCAGAGCACGGCGTTTCGGGTGTTTGAGGGCCTTGCGGCTGTTGAGGGAGGTTAAAAGGCCGGCGAGTACTTTGGGCATCAGAGCCAGCAGGACAGCAACTCCCATGGCCGCGGCCGCCGTCGGGATCACGCCCAAGATTTGCTCGTCATGACGCACAATAGCGTCGTCTAGGATAACGTTGGCCGCCAGGCGCCCCGCACCGTAATCAGCCGTGCGAATGTGCGCAACCTCTACTCTGCCCAACACCGAAAGAGATGATTTCGATCCGTCTGGCCCCTGGATGGCTGCCGGAAATCGCGCGAGCCCATTGATTGATGCAGACACGGGGGAACCGATCGCGACGACGGACGCTATCCCTCCGGTGACCTTGATCGTGCCATTGTGGCCAATGATTGCGCCATATTCATCGTAGCCGCGCTGGATGCCTACCGGTTCGGTGGGTGGCGGCGATGCGTAGCTTCGCCCCCCGCCGGGTACGCATGCGCGGCTCGTGCAAGTTACATCAAATGCATAGAATTCAATCCGGGTGACCCCGTTCGCCACCAAATCGAGCGTGGGCGAGGTGGCGTTCCCGGTGCGCATGGTAACCGCGACAGCCGGGCCGTCACAGGCCCGTTCCCGGAAGTGCACTCCAACTGCTTCATGTCGAGTCATAGCCTCGGTGTCACAGCGCGATTGCGCCCAGATCGTGCCTGCGGTGGGCGCCGCGGCCACCATCACCTCGCGGGCTTCCACGATGATGCCCGCCAGCACGCCTTCAGCTCGGAACGCCGCTTCCACGTCGCCCAATTCGGCTGGGCGGCTTTCGGGTAGAGGATCCCAGATGAACCTTTCATGCGGAGGGGGACCCTGCGTAGCATTGACCTGGGTGAAGTGGTGCCGATATTCCGTGATGCGGTTGGCTACAGGCATCGCAAAGGATCCCTCCACCTGGGAAGCATCGTCTAGTGTCACGAAGACTCGGCTGCTACCTAGTACAACTGCGTCGCCCTCGATGGTCGCGGGGGAATCAAAGGTTAATGCCGCGGCGTTGGGCAACCCTGCTATACAGACGACGAGCCACAGCGTCACTCGCACGTCAAGCCTCCGTACACCTCGACGTTTCCGATGGCGGAGTGGTCGTACCAGACGTCGGCGAGTACAAGTGCATCCTGGGGCGCCACCTGGGCCATTAAGGTTCCGTCGCCGTATTCGCCGGCAGAAAGCGGGATTTCTTCGGGGGGGCTGATGAGGCGGTGTTCCCAGTCGATTGCCACTACGCTGTCGGCATTGATGGAATAGGTGCGCATCGTGATGGGGTGGTGGCCGGCGTCGTACGGTTCGGCAAAGAAGCTTAGGCTTGCCTCGAAACCATCCGGGCCCTGCCAGGCGACATGGTGTTCGTCGTGGCCATCCACGGGGGGTGCCGACATTTCCACCGGGCCTACGATGACGTCAACGCCGAGGCGGGCCCGCAGGTCATCGGCGATGGCTGCGTCGCTCACGAGAAGTCGATTGAGAACATACTCTTCATCCCTGGTACCCGCGTCGCACTGCGGCGGTGCCGAGAAATGTGAATGGAACTCAAAAACCAACGACACGGCCCTGTCAAACGACCCCCACACAAAACGCTCACATTCCATGATTCGGTATACGATCACGCTAAGGGGAATCGGATTTCGGTCGGCCCACGCGGGCGATACGATATCTGGGAACAGGGCATGCGGGACATCAACCACGGTACCGTAGGATTTGCACCCTTCAAGAGCCACCTGGCGGAAATTGAAGGGCGGAGGGGGTCGCGCGGATTGGGAGTCGTCATCATCGATGGGGGGTTCTTCACGCGCCGTCGGCAGGTCGTCGGCCGGTGACTCGCCGTGCTGATCGTCCTGCGACGATGGTTCAGGAGTGGTTTGCAAACAGCCTGCGGTGGCCGCTGTCACGAGGGTGATCATAACGATCAGTTTCCAAGCCATTGTTTCACCATTATCAATAGCATCGGTAATTTACCTGGACACTCGTCCAGGGCATGGTTGTCCAGTCGAAGGGTTGCGGGGGTGCTCTGGGGTCTTGGGGGAAGACGGGCACGTAGATCATGCCCGGTCCGGGATCAATGAATTGGGGGGACTGCGGATCAAAATCCCGCCACGCAGGTGGCCAGTTTTGGAGGCATTCCAGGGTGTAATCCCTAAGCGCTGTGCCCAATTCGAGCTGGCACAGGCCCCACGCAATCCCACCTTCAACGGGCATCAAATCCACGAAGATGAGAACCATTGCCGCGATCGTACACGCTTGGTAGTCCTCGATCACATCGCGGATGTTCGTTGCTTGTGCTCCAGGTGACAAGGCCGCCGCGACCACGCTGCCAGCAACCACCATCACAATCCAATGTTTCCAATTCATCTAATGACCACCAGTCGGCCCCGGGGGGCTTTTCAATCAGTGGAAGCACCCCCCCCTTAATATCCCCAATCGCACACTCAT
>JBFIJP010000057.1:0-14336 GCA_041600695.1 Thermoplasmatota archaeon
GTCATGCGCCTCGAGGAGGCCCGGCTCAACGCCGCCGGCAACAACATTCTCTGCAACGATCGGGGAGCCATTGTGCATCCCGATCTGCCCAACGCCACCGTGCAGGAGATCGCAGCGATCCTCGATGTCGAGGCCACGCGATCGGCCATCGCCTCCATCCCCACCGTGGGAACGGCAGGCATTGCCACCTCCCGGGGCGTCCTCATCCACCCGCTGGCTACCGACGACGAATTAGCCTTCGTCAAGAAGTGGCTGCATGCACCGGCGCGTATCGGGACCGTGAATCACGGTCACGGGCTCGTCGGGGCAGGCCTCGCGGCCAATCAGAACGGCGCCGCCTGCGGCAGCCGCACGACCGGCATCGAATTGGGCCGGATCGAAGAAGCACTAGGATTCCTGGAGTGATCACATGAGCAAGCGCGCCTTCAAAGTCGAGGGAGACTTCCAGATGGGTCGTCTCCGCCAGCATTTCGCCATCCAAGTGGTCGGCGATGATGAAGCCATGGCCCGCGAATACGCGATGGCCAGCATGGGCAGCCGCCACGGCGTCAAGCGCCGCGAGATCAAGCTGACCGAAGTCACGCTCCTTGAGGGCGATGACATCGATCCGATCACGCAAAAGCGCATGGAGTAAGCGTGGCTGGCGACGAGCAGGCCTACGCTCGCGTGGAGCAAATCCAGCGTGATTTGCAGCAGCTCGACCGCCAGTCCGGCGTCCTGGAGCAACGCCTCATGGAGTTGCACCAGGCCAAGGCCACGCTTGAGGGGCTGCAAAAGGCAACCGCGGAGGGCCTTGATACCCTGGTGCCCATCGGCGGCGGCATCCACGTTCGCGCCTCCATCGATCCGCGGGCCCAGGTTTTGGCGCCCCTGGGCGGCGATTACGCCACGGAGGCAACCCTGGAGCAGGCCCTTGAGCAACTGGCCGCCGAGGTGGAGTCTACATCCGGTGTCCTGCAACGCGTCAACGCACGTGCGGAAGAGTTGGCCCAGGCGGCGAACGCTATGATCCAGCAAATCTCCGAGCCGGCCTAGCCGGCTCGTCCTCGTACCCCGCAGGGTAAGAGTCATTTCTGGCGTGGCGCCTGCGCCGGCCGGACGGACTTCCCAGGGCCCGCACCGGCGCGGCGACGCATTCGGCAACCGTCCCTCCTCGCTCCGCTCATCGCTCCTCTGCCCCCGAAATGCCAAGGCGCTCACGCACCTCGGCAGCGCGTTCGGCAACCGTCCCTCCTCGCTCCGCTCGTCGCTCCTCTGCCCAACGCGGGTATGGTCTAATGGCTATGACGGTGGCTTCCCAAGCCATCTGTCCGGGTTCGATTCCCGGTACCCGCATCGGAGGGCCCCGCAGGGGGCCTGCGATGCCCGAGCGCCGTGGCGCGAGGGAGACCCTGAGGCGCGAGACGCCGCGCGGCTCGTGCCTTAGGGGCAACAGCGTAGCGACGAAGTGGGGGTAGCGGCCCGCCGCAGGCGGGGGACCCCGAGGTGCGCCAGCACCTTGGGGGCCGGTACCCGCACTCCGGCAAAGCCCGCAGGGGGCGGAGCCCAAGCGCCGTGGCGCGAGGGAGACCCTGAGGCGCGAGACGCCCGCGGCTGGTGCCTTAGGGGCAACAGCGTAGCGACGAAGTGCGGGTAGCAGCCCGCCGCAGGCGGGAGGCCCCGAGGGGCGCCAGCGCCTTGGCCCCGCCCGAGACCGGCTTCAGAGCCAGGTCAGGATCCAGTGGCTCAGCAGCGTGCCGGCGCCGTTGTGGCCGCCAAAGAAGTGAATGCCGTCGCCGGCCGATACTGCGCAAGCGCGTTGGGCGATGATCGGCAATGTCGGCCCGGCCGACCAGGTGCCTGATGTTGCGTCGTAGACTTCGGTCTGGTTCAGGGCGCTGCCATCTGTCGACCCGCCAATCACGTAAACGTAGGTGCCGGCGGTGGCAGCGGCGAAGTTGGCGCGCGGGGTCGGCATGTTGGCCGTTGCGCGGGAGGCGTCGCCCCGGAGTGACAGGATTTCTCCTGATCCGTTGTTTTCCTCCCCCACCTGGCCGCCGATGACATGGACTGAATCGTCAACAAGCACGGCGGCGGGCGCCACCCGGGCTTCATTCATCTGTCCGGCCTCCGCCCACGATTGCATCACGGGGCTGCGCAGAAGCATCGAATCGGTGGCGCGGGTTCCATCTGTACCCCCCACCAGCAGCAGCGGCGTGCTGTGGGCAACCGGGCTCGCTAGCGCCAGGGGCCCCGGCAGTCGTCCGAGTTCGGTCCAGAAGCCCACCTGGGAAAGGCCGTAAACATCGCTGGAGGCGTGTCGGTATCGGCCCGCCAAGTCCTGGAAGCCGCCCATGACCAGCAATTCTCCCTCAACCGAGGCCGCCGCCGCTGAGTGGAGGGGCTTTGGAAGCGGCAGGCCGCGTTCCCACTCCTGCTGCTTGATGTCAAAGATGTCAACCCTGCTTTCGGTGATTCCCTGGGCGTTGACCCCTCCGACAATCCAGATCTTGCTTCCATGCAGCGCACAGGTCAAATCTCGCCGGGCAGTAGGCAAGGGAGCGCCTTCCACCCAGCGCAGGCTGGCACGGGGGTGACCCGCAAGCTCGTCGGAGTCGCCGGGGTCGATGGTCTCCTCGCCCGGAATCGTGGTGCCAGAATTGGTGTCTCCGTCCGTCCGTTCCTGATTTCCCAGGCAACCGGATGCCATAGCCAACAGCGACACGAGGGCAACCAGACAAGCCCCTCGCGAGCCCATAATTGCCCATGGCCCTGCATTGCTTAAGTCCCTTTCCGCCAGCGGCCCGGCCCCGGGAGCCCCACCAATTCTATCAAGGAGGCCGGGCTGGCCGGCCCCAACCCATGTTCAAGTCGCTGCGGGAAAAGCTCCAGGGCGTCTCGAAACAGATCGAGGACGAATTGGAGGCCCAACTGGAGGCCGAGCTGGAAGCCGAATTGGCGGCATCGCTCGAGAAGGATCTCCAGAAAGCCGCCGAGCCCATCCCCGAGCCGGAGCCGGCGGCCACGTCCGAGCCCACGCCAGAGCCTGCGCCGCAGTCCGCGGCGGCACCGGCCACGGCGCCGGCGGCAGGCGAAAAAGCGACTGCTTTGCAGCCCACGACCCCGACCTTCCGCCCTTCCGGGGAAGCCGAAGCCCCGGAACCCACTTCGCGGCCGGCCGCGCCCGAACCGGCGTCGGTGCCCAAGCCCGTCACGGAACCCACGTCCAAGCCGCCCGCAGAGGCGGTCCCTTCCACTCCCCCGGCCCCTGTGCGTCCCGAGGCGCCGTCGCCCGCTCCGGCCACGACCCCCCCGGAAGCCGCAGCCTCCCGGCCAGCAGCACCGGCGCCCGCGCCGGCCCCTCCGGCCAAGCCCAAGGCTCCGCAGCCCGCTGGCCAGAAGTTCGGCCGGAAGGTCCTGAGCGCGGAGGAGATCGAGGCCCGCCTGGCGCGGGAGCTCAGTGAAGCAGTCGAGGTCCAGAAGGAGGTCGAGGCGGTCGTCAAGCAGACCGGCGCCCGGGTAACCCGTTACACGATCAATGAGCAGGTGCTCGATGACATCCTGTGGGAGCTCGAAGTTGCTCTTCTGGAGTCGGATGTCGCCCTGCCGGTCATCGAAGCCATCAAAGAGAACGTCAAGGAGCAACTGCTCTCCATGTCGGTTTCAGCCGGCAACCCCGGCGATGTCGTGGAGAAGGTGCTGCGCACCGCCATCCGGCGGGTGCTCAACGTCAACCCCATTGACTTCGATGCGTTCGTGCGCGAAAAGCTGGCGTCCGGCAAGCAGCCGGTTGTAATCATGTTCGTCGGCGTCAACGGCACCGGCAAGACGACCAGCATTGCCCGGCTGGGTTACCGCTTGCGCGAGCAGGGCATCAGCGCAGTTCTCGCCGCGGGTGACACGTTCAGGGCCGGCGCCATCGAACAGTTGTCGCAGCACGGCGACAAGCTGGGCCTGAAGGTCATCAAGCACGGCTCCGGCGCCGACCCTGCGGCCGTGGCGTACGATGCCATCGAGCACGCCAAGGCGCGCAACAAGCAGGTTGTTCTGCTGGACACCGCAGGCCGCATGCAGACGAACACCAACCTGATGGACGAAATGGACAAAATTCGTCGCGTGGCGAAGCCGGACCTGGTGGTCTTCGTGGGTGACAGTCTTGCTGGCAATGATGCGGTCGAGCAGGCGCGCAAGTTCGACGAGGTGGTGGATATTGATGGGGTCATCCTGACCAAGGTGGATGTGGATGCCAAAGGAGGCGCCGCGTTGTCGGTGGCCTACACCATCAACAAGCCGCTGCTGTTTGTGGGCGTGGGACAGGGTTACCCCGACCTGAAGCCCTTCGACTCCCACTGGATGGTGGACAGGTTGTTTGCCGACGACGACGCGGCTGTGGCGTCCTAAGGGGCCCGTTGAAGGTTCTTGGGCGTCGGCAAGCCATAAGTAGGCCCGTCCAAGCTGGCGCCCGTATGCGTCCGGTATTCTATTTGTTCATGATCCTGCTTCTGGCGGCGGCCTGGCCGTCGATGGCCCAGGCGGGCTCCCAGGAGGACCCGGAGATCACCGACGAGGACAGCGACCGACGGCTGGGGGGTTCCATACCCATTGGAGAACTGGATGGAACACCCGGCGCCCTGTCGTCGTCCACAGAACTGCTGGCCGGCTGGATTCAGGACGAAACCGAGGAATCGCTCACGTTCGTCGTCCACACGCAGGGCGGACCCGCCACCACCAACAACGTGCAGGGCGTGGTCACCCTGTACGATCACATCTACGATTTCCACTTCGTCATTGCCGAGGTGGAATACGTGGCCTCGATGCGCGTCGATCAGGTTGATGGCATTTCATTTGGCGGCGTCGCATCTTCCGCTGAGATTGACCAGGATGCCCACCTGGCCATCATGACGGTGCCCCGCGACATGATCGGCGACCCCAAGGCCGGGGATGTGGTGACCAACGTGTGGATTCAGGCAACCAGCGAGGTTGCCAACGACGGTTCTCCGCTGAAATTCACGGACCGTGCGCCAAACGACGGGTTCGGCCGGGACTACGTGCTTGCCGCGGGCCCAGCGGCTGATACCGGAGGCGGCGGGGGCGCTGCCAATACGGACACCGACGCTGACGGCCTCAGCGACGCCTGGGAGGAGGAGCACTTTGGCAACCTGACGGCCAATGCCACGGACGACCCGGACGCGGACGGCTGCGACAATGCCTGCGAGTTCGCGGCGGGCACGGACCCCAACCTGGCCGACACGGATGGCGACGGGGTTAGCGACGGCGACGAAATCGCAGCCGGCACCGACCCCTTGGACCCTGCTGATGGGGGGCCAACGGGTGGCAACGCGACGGCCGGCGATGGCGGCAACGCGACCGCCGACCCGGGCACGGACGGTAACGCGACGGCATCCCCGGACGACGCGGGACTGGACGACACTGGCGATGAGGCTGACAAAAAGGACAAGGAGAGCCCAGGATTCGGCCTGGTTGCCGTGGTGGCAGCCCTGGGCGTGGCACTGGTAGCAGCCCGCCGCCGGACCTAGACGGGCCTTGCCCTTCCACCGCGCAACGTGGCCCTGGAGCCCGGTTGCGCCAGCAGCCAGGGACACCGCGCGTCCGGCAATGGATAAAAGGAACCAGTACAGTCGGTTGCACAATGCGACTAAACCGGCCCCGCCTCACTCTGCTGCTGGCCGCCACCCTCTTCGCTGCCAGCCTTACGGCCGCTCCGTCCTGGGCCGGTTCGCTTGAAGACCCGGAAATCACCGACGCCGCCGGCGATCACAAGGTGCTCAGCCAGGGACCTGACCCCCAGAATACCTTCCTGTCGGCAGACATCCTGGCCGCGTGGGTGGCCGAGGAAACGGACACGACCTTCGTTCTCCAGTTGCAGGCCGCGCAAATGATTCGCGGCGGATCCAGCAACGGCCAGACGACCACCCAGTACACGTACTCCATATCCGGCAAAGTGGGCGAGGCCCCCTTCCTGGCGGCGGCCCAGGTGGTAAACAACCCGCCCGAGGTCACGCCCATTGCCGATGCCGTGGAAGCATCCGCGGCCGACGACATCCTGACCCTGGTCGTGTCGAAAACCACCTTCGAAGGCATCGCCCCCGGCACGGTGATGAGCGAGCTTTATGCCGCTTCAAACGTCCAGATGCGGGGCGCCGGGCCGAACCTGGCCACGGATCGTGCCCCCGACTCGGGCTTCGGTCGCGATTACGTTTTCTCGCCGGGCACCGCCGTCGCGGACATCCTGGACAGCGACGCCGACGGCCTCAACGACACCTGGGAAGAGGAGCAGTTCGGCAACCTCACGTACAACGCCACGGACGATCCTGACCTGGACGGTTGCGACAATGCGTGCGAATACGCCGCCGGCACCAACGCCCTGGAGGCGGACACGGACGGCGACGGGGTCAGCGACGGCGATGAGATCGCGGCGGGCACCAACCCACTCGACCCCTCGGATGGCGCCCTTGACGGCAACGCGACCGCCAGCCCCGAAGGCAACCAGACGGCTGATGTCCCCCCTGCATCAGGCGATAACGGCACGGCCGCGGTGGACGACACCGATGCTGGCGTGGACACCACGGCCAGCCTGGGCGGCGACAAGGAAAGCCCAGGCTTCGGGGCGATCGCCGCGTTGGCCGCTCTCGGCACGACGCTGCTCGTCCGGACCAGGCGTAGGTAGGCCAAGCGGCCAACGTCTTTCAAGGTCAAGCCAAATCGCTCGCCCATGGTGATCCGACGGGCCATTCTCATTGCCACCGCCGCGCTGCTCTTTGCCGGGCCGTACGCTTCGGCGGGAACCCAAGGGGACCCGGAAATCAAGGACCCCGCAGCAGACCAGTTGGTGCTGGGCACCCTGCCCGATGCCTCAGGGATGTTTGCCGAAGCCGACATCGTGGCCGTCTGGGTGGGCAACGTGACCGACGAGCACGTCGCGTTCCACATGCTGATGCAGCAGGCGCTGGTGGGCGGCAACGTCAACGGCGAGCCCACCACGCACTACGCCTACACCCTCTTCGGCACCACGGCCAACGGTCCCTTCGAGGCGGGCGCCGTGGCCGTGGGCGCAACCCCCGCCCTGACGCCCACCGGCGCCACCGATGAGGCGACCGTGAACGGCAACAACCTCACGCTGTTGGTTCCACTGTCCGCATTCGGGTCGTCTGACCCGGCCGCCCTGCGCGAATTGTACGCATCGACGTCAGTTCAGTTGCGGGGCATGGGTCCGGTGATGGCCGCCGACCGGGCGCCCGATTCCGGTTTCGGCCGTGACTATGTGTTCACGCAGGTTTCGGAGTCGTCGTTCCAGGCGATGGAAGACGAGGCGAGCCCCGGGGCAGCGCCCGCGGCGGTGTTGCTCGCTCTGGTGGCCGTGGGCCTCTTCCAGCGGCAACGCCGTTAGCCCCGGGCGCCAGGTGGGGCATTTTCTTCGGGCCAGCGCCAGGCATTCCCCGGCCGGCAAGCAATAAATACCCTCGCGTTCACGGGATCGCAATGCGCAGCGCTGAACGGCCCCGCCGGTTTGTCCACCTCGCGTGGGCAGCCGCACTTTGCGTGGCACTCATGGCTAATCCCGGATCGGCCGGCTCCCAGGATGATCCCGAGATCACCGACGCAGCCGGGGACCACGAGTTCCTCGGTCAAACGAGCGATGTCCTCTCGCGTTACGGCGCGGCCGATATCGTCGCGGCCTGGATCGGCAACGAGACGGACACGCACGTGACGTTCTACGTGCAGGCTGGCGCCGATATCGTTGGTGAATCCATTGGCGACGCCGTGGAAACCGAGTACTTCCAGTACTTGCTGCACGGGACCGTGGGCGAAACGGAGGCACTGGTCGTGGTTACCGTTCGCGGAACCGCGCCGGAGATCGACCTGACACTGGGGGCCAGCAACGCCTCCGTCGCCGGGGACGTGATCTCCATTGAGGTGCCCAAGGCGGAACTGGGGTCACCCAACCGGGGCGACATGCTCACCAGTTTCTACGCCGAGACATCGGTCAAGATTCGTAACCAGGGCCCGGTGCTGGCCAATGACCGGGCGCCCGATGCCGACTTCGGCCGCAACTACACCTTTATGGCCGGCGAAGGGGGGACCGCACCCGTTGACCCTAGCGACACGGATGGCGACGGGCTGAATGACACCTGGGAACAGGACCACTTCGGCAACCTGACCTTCAATGCCACCGACGATCCGGACGAGGACGCGTGCGACAACGCCTGCGAGTTTGCCGCCGGCACCAACCCGGTGGAGGCTGACACCGATGGTGATGGAATTCTGGACGGAGCCGAGATCGAGGCGGGCACCGACCCGCTTGACCCGGCCGATCCGCCTGCCGACACCAATGGAACGGACGGCGACGCCACGCCGCCCCCGGCGGACGGCACCGATGGCACCGACACCCCGGATCCCGGGGTTGACACAGATTCCAGTTCGGAAAGCGAAGCCAGCCTTCTGGACACGCTGTCGGACAACGCCAGCTACCTGGGCATCAGCGGCGCCCTGTTCGCGGTGGTCTTCATTCTGGCCCTCATTGGCCTTGCAGGGAGGTGGGCGCTTTGACCCATGAACACGACCACCACGACCACCACGACCACGAACACGACGACGACCACGACCACGAGCTGGATGAGCACTACGAGCCGGAGGCCCGTTACGGCCACCTGCGCGCCAACGTCCACAAGCGCCGCACTGGCTACAAGTGGATTCTCGCGCTCGGCTTCCTGACCCTGGCTGCCACCGTCGTCGACATCCTGTTCCTGGACAACGCTCTGCAACTCCCGCTGCTGGCCGTCTATGGTGTCCTGGCCCTGGCGGCGATCCTGATGTACTTCAGTCGGTCCATCAAGGAACCTAAGGAAGAGGAGCCCGAAGAGGAAGCGTTCCCAGTGGACGCCAACATCAACCTTCGCGAGCGCACCGGCACCAGTTACGACTTGGCAGACGTGCGCCACGGTGTGCTGAGTTGCCCCAGTTGCCGTCAGGTCTTCCAACTCGGATTGGAGCACTACGACCAGCGCCGCAACGTTCTCTTCACGTGCCCCGAGTGCGGCGAAGCAGGCCGTCTGCCGACCGACGCCAAGCCGCCCGTCGTGGCGGATATTCCCGTCGAGCCGGTCCACGCGGCGTGGTACCACTGTGACCACTGCGGGGAAGACTGGAGCGTCGGGACCTTCGGCCACGACGGTCGCGTGAGCCGGTTCGAGGCGTGCCCCCACTGCGGAACCAAGGATGAAATCATGGTCCGCCGGCTCGTGGACGCCTAGTCGGGCATGCACACGGCTTTGCGGGCGCGCCGCCCGCAAAGCCCCGCCATCAGCCGGTCCGACAGCCACAGGCTTGGTGAGCGGGCACCGGCCAGGCCCATCCCGTGCCGGCGGTCCGGGGCTGGTCGGGCCGGGCCAGTGGGGCCTGGCAGCGCTGCACGCCGTCGCGGTCCGCATGTGCGACTGCCGTAGCCCCTCCAGCAAACCACCGCAACGTTTCTCGCCTGCGCCCCGCGTGCGTTGATCGTGTTGCGCAGTTGGATGCCGATAGGGCTGTCAGCCCTCCTTGCCCTGGTGCTACTGGCCCAGCCGACAGCCGGCCAGGCGGTGCAGTCCTGCGGCGAGGGCCTGGAACTGTTCATTCGCAACCCGGACATCACGCCGGACAACCACGGTGTCTTCCATGTCTCCGGCCGGCTGCTGGTGCAATTCCAGGTGATCGGCGAACGGGCCGACGAGATTGAGGCGTTCGGCTTGAGCTTCGGCGTTGACACGCCCGTTGGGGAGGAGGTCTGCGATCTTCCCCCTGCTGCGTGGGCGACGGGCGTGTACGCCGAGGGCTACGCGTTGGACCAGGACAAGTCGGACGGCTTCTTCATCGCCATCAACTCGAACGGGCAGACGTCGCCGCAGGCAGACCTGGGCGTGGCCGTGCATGGATACGACGCCAGCGGGGCCGAGGTAGCGCGCTTCTGGGGAATCGTTCGCCTCAACAACTGCGGCAGCCCCCCCGAGGGCGGCTGCCCCGACGATCCCTCCGCCGTCAGTCGCGACTTCACCATGCCGTGGCCCATCATCCTCCCCGGCGACGGCGCCAAGCGGCCCGTGGAGGGCTTCGCGGTGGAATTCAACGAGGCTCTGACCAATTACACGATCGAACTCAACGGCCAAGACGTGACCGCCGACATGGAGGAGTGGGCGGATCGGCCCATGTGGGACCAGGACAACGCCCCTGACGCGGGGCCTCAGGGGCTCTTCGCCCGCGCGGCGGCACCCTGCTCGCTGCCCGCCGTGCACACATGCGGCCCCCTGTATGGCCCGGGGCTGGTGTGGACCCAGCGGGCCATGACCGATGCGGACATCATCCGCGTGATCGGGACCGACATGAACGGCAATGTGGCCATCAAGGAGATCCACATCGGATCAAGCGTGGCGGGCGGCACGATCAGTGACGGGTTGCCCGTCCTGCAGATGACGTTCGAGGAGTCGGGCGCCATCGCGGCGCCCGGAGGGACGGCGGTTTTCCGCATGCGCATGGAGAACACGGGCGGCGGCGAGGGGCATCCGTTTGCCACGGCGGAGGTTCCCGATGGCTGGAATTACACGTGGGTGCCCGGCCACCAGCCGGTGCCTGCCGGCGGTCGCAGCGAGCAGGAGCTTCACGTGACGGTTCCAGCCGACGCGGCGCCGGGGCGCGTGCCCATCCGGGCGCTGATCGAGTACCGCCAGGGCAGCCAGGACAAGAGCCTGGAGAGCCAGTTGTTCGTTCAGGTGGCTCGGCCGGTCGAGGCGGTGCCCATCCATGCTGCGCAGGACGACCGTGCGAGCAAGGAGGCACCGGGCATGGGCACGCCTGCGGGGGCCATCGCCATCACCCTGGCCGCGGTGGCGTTGGCGCGGGGCCGCCGTTGCTGAGCGGATGGATGCGTCGCTCAATGCGTCGCTGATACCCCAAGTTCCGGCGGAACAGAAGACGAGCCCTGGGTGCTACCTCAGCGCCGCCTCTTCCCGCTGGGTGCGAACGTGCATCATGATGACACCTGCGCTGTGGAGGGCCCACACGGCAAACAGACTGGCCCAGAACAACGCACCCGTTGTGGGGTCCTGGATGCCCTTTGCCGCGAAGGCAAGCAGGGCGATCAGGACCGCCAGGCCGATGAGGCGACCGGTGAGGCCCCTGCGGGTGGGGGCGATGTGGTGGCGCTTGACGCCCCACGCCAGAACGACCAGGCCTGCAACATGGATGAAAACCAGGAGGAGAAGGTAGATTTTCGCAGCGAGTTCGCTACGCCAGAGCAGCACGGGAATCATGCCGAGGGTCGTCACGGCCAGGATGAGTGTCTTTCCCACCAGGCGCCTGGCGCCATGCACGTGCAGCGGGCCGACGGCCCGACCCTGCTCAGCGTCCGTCATCCTCAGGCCTTGGCGTCGGCGGGGACGGCTTTGGCCTCGCCGTTTTCCAGCACCAGGCGAACGGTGCCGGCGGGGGGCGCCTGGTTCTGGGGCTTGCCCACCAGGTTGATCGGGTTGCCGTCCAGGTCGCCGTAGATGATGAAGTAGCCAACGTCGCTCTCGTGGGGGCGGCGCAGGACTTGCCAGCCGGCCGCCTGGAGGTGCTGTTCCAGCTCGCCGACGTCGCCGCTGATGGTGAAGCCGATGGCGGTGTCGAGCATGGTGGTGGGGCGCTCGTCCCAGCGGTGCAGGACCAGTTGCAGGCCATCATGGTGCTTGAGGACCACCATGTCGCCGGCCTCGCGCACAACTTCGAAGCCGAGGGCAGCGTAGAGGGGCACGCTGGCGTCGACATCACGGACATAGCGTGCGATGTTGCGCAGGGAGAGGGTTAGGCCTGTCATGTGAGCAGCCGACTTGCCTTGCTGTAATAAGGATTCGGGGCCTCTAAATTTCCTCTTGCGGCGCCAAGAAACGGCGCCCCGCGCCCACAACCCACGCCGCGGCCACCGCCCCCCACTGCACCACGTTGCCCCCGTGCAACAACCGTTATCCCGGCCCACCCATCGACGCAAGCGTGAGCCAAGCCCAAGCCATCGCCGCCGCCCGGGGCGTGCGCAAGGTGTACGAATCCGGCCGCCTGCGCGTCGAGGCACTCAAGGATGTCAATCTGGAGGTGCGCCGGGGCGAGATGCTGGCGGTCGTTGGCCCAAGTGGCTGCGGCAAAACCACCCTGCTCAACTGCCTGAGCGGCCTGGATGACGTGTCGGCCGGCCAGGTACTCCTGGAAGGCAAGGATGTCAGCCGCATGACGGATTCCGAGCGAACCCGCCTGCGCAGCCGTCGCATGGGCTTCATTTTCCAATCCTTCAACCTGCTCCCCGTCCTGACGGCGCTTGAAAACGTCGAATTGCCCTTGCTGGTGTCCGGCGTGGACCCGGCCGAGGCGGCCAAGCGCGCCGAAGCCGCACTGGCCGGCGTCGGGCTCGCCAAGTTCGTCGATCACAAACCAAAGGAGTTGTCCGGCGGCCAGCAGCAGCGGGTGACCATCGCCCGCAGCCTGGTCAACAATCCGGCCATCGTGTGGGCGGACGAGCCGACGGGCAACCTGGACACGGAGCACGGGCAGGAAATCCTGGATCTGCTCCACCGGCTCAACAAGGAGCGGGGCCAGACCTACGTCATCGTGACGCACGACCCGGCGATCGCCGAGAGCTGCCACCGCATCGTCACCATGGAATCCGGCCGCATCCGCAGCGTGGAGCCAGGCGCCGGCAAGCCCCTGCAACTGGCGGCCGCGCGGAGGCGCTAGGGCGTGGCATTGGGAGTCATCACCTGGACGCTGCTGGTCTTCGCATTCGTCTGCGCCGTCGCCATCGGCATCCAGGCCGCACGCCGGCCCATCCTGTTCCGCATGGCGGCACGCAACGCCGCCCGCAGGCCCCGCCAGACAGCCACCGTCATCGCGGGCCTGATGGTGGGCACCGCCATCATCAGCAGTGCACTGGTTGCCGGCGATTCGGCGGGCTACGCCATCCAGGGCGCCGTCTATGACGCGCTGGGCCACGTTGACGAAACGGTTCACCTGGAGGGGTACCCCTTCTACCCGGAGGCGGTCCTGCACGAACTGCGGAGCAACCCGGATGTGGCGGGCCAGTTCGATGGCATGGCCCCCAACGTCTTGTGGGAGCTGGCCGCCACCAATCCCCGCACCGACCTGTTCGAACCGCGGGTGGCGATGGTGGGCTTCGAACCCGACCTAGACGCGGACTTCGGCGACTTCACATTGAGCGCTGGCGCCGTCGGGGCCCAGTCCGGTTCAACGGACGGCAAGGGCCTGGGCGTGGGCCAGGCCATCGTGACCCAAAGCCTGGCCGACCGGCTGGACATCGAACCCGGCGACCGGCTCAACGTGGCGTACACGCGCCCCATGGACCCCCTGCTGCCGGAAGTCGTTCTCCTGGAGGGCAACCTGGCGGCCTCCGCCAACCCCACCGGCGGGCTGCTGGATGTTGCACAATTGCGGATTGGCGACACCTTCGATGTGCCCGTGGACGAGGGCGCCACGCGCATCACGGTGGTGCTCGGATGGAATCCGGTTTTGGCGCCGGGCCTGCCGCCGACGACCCAGTTGCAAGCCACGCTCACAGCTCCGGACGGCTCGTCGTACAGCACGCCGCTGCCGCCCCCGGGCTCCGTCGAAATGCCCGCGTGGCTCAACCTGACCGCCGACCCGGGCCAGAGCCTGCCCGCCGGCGACTGGACCGTGACGGTCGCGGCCGGCTGGGGATTGGCCGCCAACGTGGACTACCGCGGCGCGGCCGTGGTTCTGTACCCGGTGTACGACCTGCAACACCTCGCCGAGCGGGCCCGCTCCCTTGAGGCGGAGCTGGGTGCCGGCATGGACGAGATAGCAGGCCGTTTCAGCGACCGGGAAGAGGCGAGCTTCATCGTGGTGGCCGTCACCAACGGCGGCCGCGGGAACCAGTTCGACCTCGGCGACGCCTTGTTCGTCCGACTCGACGAGGCGCAGGATCTGCTCGGCCGAAAGGACCAGATCAACGTCATCAAGTTCAGCAACCCTGGAGGCATCGAAGAGGGCGCCATCGGCACCGCGTCCGCCGTGGCACTGCTGGAAGCGGCACTGGCCGACCTGCCCGAGCGCGTCCCGTCGCCCGCGGTGGCCCACCTCCAAGTCCAGGACGACAAGCGCCTGTTCCTGGAGGTCGCCGAAAATGCGGGGCAACTGCTCACCAGTCTGCTCCTGTTTGCAGGCAGCCTGAGCATCATCAGTGGCCTGCTCCTGATTGTCAACATCTTCACCATGCTCGCCGAGGAACGGCGCAGCGAATTGGGCATGGCCCGCGCCGTGGGCCTCACCCGCCGCGACCTGGTTCGACTCTTCCTGTTCGA
>JBFIJP010000058.1:0-14309 GCA_041600695.1 Thermoplasmatota archaeon
GCCCCGCCACCCAATGACCTCGGCCACCTGCCGGCCTTCCGCGACGGCGCCGGCACGGCGGGCCACGACGACGAGCTCGGAGCCAGCCTGAATGCCGACCACTGATACCAGCTACCTGTACGCCCTCCTGGACGGCGCGGACGCCCACCACGAGGAGGCCAAGCGCATGGCCGGGGGTCGGACGACGCTCGCCGTGCCCAGCGTCGTGCTGACCGAGCTGCTCCAGTTGGTCCGCTTCCGCGCCAAGGGCCGCGGCGAGGACGGCAACGCCGTCGCCCGAGCTGCGCGACGAGCACTGGAGACCATCCGGGGCTTCCGGCTGGAACAGGCCTGCGACGCCGCCAGGGCGGCGAAGCTGTACGACGAGAACGTGGGGCTAAGCTACGCAGACGCCGTGGTCATCGCCGTGGCACTGGAACGGGGCGACGACCTGTACACGTTCGACGAGGGGCAGGGGGCTGTGTTGGCACAGCAGGGCCTGTGAGGCAAGCGGCACCCTCGCTTGAGCTGGCCAGGTCCACACCGACAACCTGCGGCATCACGCGCTCGGATCCGCGGCACTGATGTCCATCACGACGACTTACCCAGCGCCCGCCTCTCCTCGAGATGCTCCCGGAGGTACTGGAGCGCGCGCCGCGCCGCCGCAGCCAAATGGATGGCCGCCCTCCACAGACTCCACGTGCCCCGGTCAGTCCTGTTCTCCGGAATCAACCTCTTGCGAGAGGTGCGCAGCCTCTGGGCCACGGCGACCTTTATCACCCGACGAACGCCGCTGACCATCGCCTATCACGAAGCCTGCCGTCGCGTGCGGGATGCCTGCCTGGGCTCTGCCTACGAGTTGGCGACGGGGACCCTCCCCAACGATTTTGGAATCGGGAGGCATGAAGGCATGATCTGGGGGCAAGCGAGCCATTGGCCTATGCTGGCATCCGGACGGCTCCTAGAATTTAGGGCTGAGCTCAGCGGGATCAATTCCGATGGCACCACGGGCAAGGTGCGGTGTTGGGCTCTGCCCGATGTCCCTGGTCCGGATGAACCACGTCGCCGGTACAGGATCGTGGAAGTTCCCGCAAATGTCGCCGCTGCCTTGCACAATCAACTTGAAGCAATTCCAGATGGACCTATCGGTGTTCGTGATCTGAATCGGTTGGCAATCGCGACGCTGGATTTCGGATTGGCAGTCGCCGAATTGAAGAAGTTGGGCCAGGATTTGTTTTAGGTCCCATGCTCCCACGTCTCGAGGTATTCCTTCTGCGCGTCAGTCAACGCGTCGATGGAAATCCCCAGGACGGCCAGGCGAAGCTTGGCGATCTCCTCGTCCAGCTCGGCAGGCAGCAGGTGAACTCCAGGCCCGAGTGCTTCGTGGTTCTTGGCCACGTGCTCGAGGCCGAGGGCCTGGACTGCAAACGACGTGTCCATCACTTCGACGGGGTGGCCTTGGCCGCTGGCGAGGTTGACGAGGCGGCCGTCGCTGATCAGGTACAGCACGCGGCCGTCCTTTTGGGTGTAGGCGACCACGCCTTCGCGCACGGTCTCGATGGTGGCGGCGTCCTTCTTCAGGGCCGGCTTGTTGATTTCGTTGTCAAAGTGGCCGGCGTTGGCCATGACGCACTGGTGCTTCAGGAGGGGCACGTGGCGGGCGTCGACGACGTCGAGGCAGCCGGTGCTGGTGACGATGAAGTCCGCCTGCGGGGCGGCCGCCTCCATCGTCATGACGCGCATGCCATCCATGCGGGCCTCGATGGCCTTAACGGGGTCGATCTCGGTCACGATGACTTCGGCGCCGAGTCCCTTGGCGCGCATGGCGATCCCGCGGCCGCACCAGCCGTACCCGGCGACGACGAAGGTCTTGCCTGCGATGACCAGGTTGGTGGCGTGGAACAAGCCGTCGAAGGTGGATTGGCCGGTGCCGTAGCGGTTGTCGAAAAGGTGCTTCATCAGCGCATCGTTGACGTTGAGCACGGGGAAGCGGAGCTTGCCCTCCTTGTGCATGGCGGCGAAGCGGATGACGCCGGTGGTGGTTTCCTCGGCGCCGCCGATAATTTGGTCCAGCGCGTCGGTGCGCTTGGTGTGGGCGAGGAAGCCCAGGTCGCCGCCGTCGTCGATGACGAGGTGGGGCTTGTGATCTAGGACCCATTCGAGGCTGGCGTAGTACTCCTCGGAGTTCTGGCCCTTCTTGGCTTTGGTCGGCAGACCGTAGTGCTCGTTCATGGCAACGACCACGCGGTCGTCGGTGGAGTCGGGGTTGCAGCCGGCCAGGCGGACGTCCGCGCCGCCAGCCTGGAGGGCCAACGCGAGGTTGCAGGTCTTGGCCTCCACGTGCAGAGCCATGCCGACCCGCAGGCCCGCAAACGGCTGTTCCTCTTCGAAGCGGCTGCGGATGGCGCCGACGACGCCCATGTGGGCACGAGCCCACTCGATGCGGCGGATGCCTTCCTCCAGCAGTTCGGGTGTCGTGCGGGGCACCAGTTGCAGACCAGTCATTGATTGGCCGACGAGGCACCGCCTGATAAGAAGGAACCGCTACCTCCGACGGGTCGCCAGGAGGGCCAGGGCCGCCAGGAGGAATGCGGCCGTGGGGGCCGGGGCATCTTGCCCTGCAGCCAGGTCGTCGGCCAGTAGGGCGTCGTTGGGGTGCTGGGCGTCCACGTCAACCGTTGCCAACAGCCGTGCCAGGGCGCGGTGGTGGCTGTTGCTGGCGCTGGTGGCCTCCAAGATGAGGTCGGCGCGCTCCCCGTCAAGTGCGTTTGTGGGGGCCGCTACGGCAACGCTGACGCGGGCCGTCTGGCCTGGTTCCAGGCTGAGCGTGCGGGGTGTCGTGAAACGAGCCCACTCCTGGTTCTGACCGACGACATCGATCAGGAACGCCTCTTCGCGCTCCCCGCGGCCCTCCAGAGTCAGGTTAAACACGGCTGTTGCCCCAGGATTGACGAACCGCTCGGCGGCGCCTTCGTGGGACAAGGTCACACCAACTGCAAAGGCGGCCCGGTTGAGGATGCGATCCTCGTACTCGTCGAGTGGAAGCACCATGACGCCCCCGGGCATGATTTCGGGGCCGACATCGGTACCCGCCAGGACCCGCCCCGGCCGATCGGCCGTCACGACGAGGAGGAGTGCCAGCGCCGAGCCGCGGGCGTACGGCACATAATCGCCCCCAGCCGCCGGTACAATGATTCCCGTGAGTAGCGCTTCGCCGCCTGCAGCCAAATCCACTGCGTCGGTACCCACAAGGTCCGCGACGACCGTCTCTGTTCGGTCCCCGCCCTCCGACTCGTCGGAAGGACCCCAATGCACCAGTTTGCCGGACAGGGTGGTCCCGGGCGCCGCGAGTTGGCTGCCAATCGGCACGGAAATCTCACCCGTGCGGTCCAGGTCGAAATCCAACCCGAGCTCCAGGCCGGGCTGCAACGGAATCCACCAGCAGTACGACGTAGACACCGCCGCGCCGTCCAGCAGGCGGGTGTCGCAGGCGGAACCCTCGACGGCCACGGCGGCATCGTTGGCTACCTCGGGATGTGTATTCATGAACACGCCGCGGCGCCAGTCGGTTCCCTGCCACAGTTCATTCACGGCGGCCGACAGGTCGGATTCGAGGGAATCGTCAGCGATGGCGCTGTGCAGGTACAGGGTGTCGTGGTGGCCCGCTGGCTGGGCAATGGCCGGGTACCGGATGCCCAGTTCAACCCGCCCCACGGACCCGGGATCGCTTTGACTCTGCATCTCTACGGTGAAGGAGCGGGCAGTACCGTGTTCGTGTGCGAACGGGGTGCGCAGAACCACCGGAATCGTGCTGTTCGTCTCGCCATCGATGTCGATCGTGGCATCCGGCAGGCGGACGTCCCACCCGGCCGGCACGTCCACGGCGCGCAGCGAGAACGAGGCTCCTTGCTCGGCCTGATTGGCAGCAGACACTTCAAACAGGAACGTCGAGGCCTCCCCGTTGGAGGAGCGAAACGGCTCATCGGAAAACAGGCGCGCGGTGCCGTGCTGTTCCAGGCCCATGCGGACGGCGTAGCTGGCTGCGTCAGTGTCGGGCATGGCGTCCGACCAGTGGGGCGAGCCCACGCCCACGCCAGCATACGATCGCGGGGCCCCCGTCAGCCCGAAGAACGACGAGGTCGTCCGAATCTCGTCGAGAGTGCGTCCCCGGGCCGGTGGCGCGCCCCGTTCATCGGCCAACAAATCGCGTGGAAGGCGCACCTCAAACACGCTCTGCCCCTCGTCGAATGAGGCTTCCAGGCTCTCGGACCATCGGTAGTGGCCCTGCCCCTCGTCGAATTCGAACAACGTCGCCCAAGAGCCCCTGCCAACCGCTCCCACCTGCCGAACGCCGTCCACGCGGAAGGGGATTCCATTGTGGCTCAACTCGATCCTGTACAGATCCTGCGAATACCCCACTTCGGCCGGCTCCCCTGATCCAACCACATGCACCCGGAACACAAACTGGAGCGCGGTTTCAAGAATCTCCAGCCCCAGCAGATCTACCGCGTCCTTGGTGCCGGCCCCAGGCGATTGCGTGGCACCGGCAAATCCTGCCTCCACGTCGCCCGCGGCATCTTCGAGGACCCATTCGGCGTCCGCCTCCTGCCCGGCTACGCCTGGCACCAGCAAGGCCAACAGGGCCAGGCACACGAAGGCTCGGGTCATGCGTGGTCAACTGTGTCGCCAATATAAACAGCGATTGGCGCGGGGCCGGCCCGCGGGCGGCACGCCAAGCGGCTGCGCGCAAGGCCCGCACGCCCGAATCACGAACGACGTCGTGCCACGGCCAGGAGGCCCACAAGCAGGATTCCCAGCGGAGCCAACGGGGAGTCCTTGCCGTCCACCTGTGCCAATCCAAGATCATCCCGGTGCGTTGCATCGATGTCGACCGTCGTCACCAGGCGAAGGAGTGCCCGCTGGTTGGCATCGGACGCGCTCATGGCCTGCAAGATCAGGTCGGACCGCTCTCCATCCAGCGCGTCGCCCGGGACTTGGACGGCCACCACGATCCGCTGTTTGCTTCCCGCGCCAACGGTCACGGCATCGCCGGTCATGATCGAAGCCCAATCCGCGTGGCTGCCGGCAACATCCAGCCGAAACGCATCCTCTACGGGGCCATCGTTGTGGATGGTGATATTGTACACCGCAGTGGACCCGGGGTTGGCCAGGCGTTGCTGGGCCGAGTCGGCCGTCAACCGCAGAAGGCCGCCGGCGCCAAAGGTCTGCTGAACCCGGTCCTCGTACTCAACCAGGGGCAGGTCCATCCAGCCTCCTGGCAGCAGTTTTGGCGCGTCGCCGGGGCCGAGGTAAAAATTGTCCGGCCGGTCCAGCGTCACGTTCAGCAACAGTTCGAGGTCCGAGCCCTTGAGGTACGGCACGTAGTCCCCACCCGGCGCCGGCACCACGACGCCTTCCAGGCGCACATCGCCTGCTGGACCGATCGGGACATCCCCAACGGGTTGGATCCAGGCCACGGTGGTGGCCGCCCGATCGAATTCGAATTCTCCGGCCGGCGGGGCACGGACGCGGATGTAGCCCTCGACGTGGGCCCCCTGCGAAGGCACCAGCGCTCCAATGGGGACCTGGATGGTTCCAAGCGCGTTCATGTCAAAATCAAGACCTAGTTCCAATGCCGGGGAGAGGCGAATCCTCCAGCAGTAGGTCACGTTCACGATGACCGTTCCACCCAATCCGGCTGCGCAGCGGCCGCCATCCACCGGGATGTGGTCGTCGTTGCCGGCCTCGGCGTCGGTGTTCATGAAGGCGGCCTTGGACAAATCGGCGCCGACGAAGACCAAACCGAATGCCTGCGCGAAGACGCCTGCGAAGGCGTCGTCTTCCGCCGAATCCCAACTGTGAAAAACCAGGGTAGAGTGATGCCCGGCGGGCTGGGGCACAGCGGGGTACCGGATTCCAAGCTCGACCCGCCCCACGGCTCCCGGGTCCGTGAGGCTGTGCAGTTCCAAGACAAAGGACCGCGCCGCCCCGTGCTCGTGGGCAAACTGAGTCCGAACGGTAACCGGGAATTCAATGGTCTCCGAAGCCGGGATGGTGATTCGTTCCGATGGCCCACGCACGTCCCATCCCGACGGGGCGCCGACAACTTTGATGGCGAATTGGTCGTTCTCCATGCCCCGGTTGGCTGCCCGGACGGAGAAAATGAACGTGGAGGCTTCGCCGTTGGACGAGCGAAAAGGCTCGTCGGAGGTGAGATGGATGTGCCCGGTCTGCCCCAGCCCAAGGCGAACCGCGTATGCGCCCACGCCGCTGTCGGGAATGTCATCGCCCGCCCAGAAAGGCCCGATCTCCACGCCCTCGGCGTAGATGGGATGGCGAAGACTGGCGACGACCGATGAATAGGCGCTGATGTTGGTCAAGACGGTGCCGAGGCTGGGCGGGGCTCCGAGACCGGTGGGGATGAGCTCCCGCGGCACCCGCAAAACGAAGGCATTGTTGGCGTCCAGCCGTTCGGCGTCGACCTGTTCAATCCAACCAACGGTCGTTCCTTGCCTGCTGTACAAGTCAGCGCGCAGATAGAAGCCCCGTACGCCTTCGGCATTGGCCATTTCAACGTAGTACGACCGGTCGCCGTGATCGAACTGGAGGCGATACGCGCGGCCGTTTTCGGCTTCGTGGCCAAGGTCCTCAAAGCTTGCGATTCGCAGCCTGAATTCCAGGTTCAGCGGGCTCTCGCCGATGTCGATGGCGGTAAAGTCCACCGAGGGCCGAACGCTGCCGTCCAGGGTCTGCTCTTGGCCTTGTACCACAGCCCGGACATCTCCGGAAGGGTCCTCCAGAATGGTGACCGGGGGGCCGGCTGTGGCCGCCATGTCTCCCTGGCCGGCGGCCGCCGGCGCTACCAATAAAAGAGCCAGCAAGAGAAGAGGCCTGGCCGCCGTGTACATATCGCCGACTCCCTTTGCTCATTTTTAAAGTTGCCCGGCGGATCGTGGCTGCGCGCAACCTCTCCGGGCGTTGGCAGGAGGTGGCTGGCGGGGGCAACAGGTTGGTCAACCCATGCCATCGCCTATATACCAAGTGGCCTAGTGGAACAACAGATGTCAAGGCGACGAAGGACAAAGAGGCGCCCGGCCCGCAGGCAGGGGCCGACCCACAACGAGGCCAACCGGACCAATCCCGAGTCGCGAAGCAAGGAGAAGATGCTGGATGAAGGCAAGCGAGACTACTTCCGCTATTACGTCAAGGAAGTTCTCGACCAGCTCAAGATCGACGACGAGCAACAGCGCCCGTTCATCCAGAGCCTGTGGTCCAAGGGCTCCCGCTTTACCGTGAAAGAGGCCCGCGAGTTCGCGCGCGAGAAGGTCCAGGAGGGCTTCATCGACGCCGACGCCGGCAAGCGCATCGATCGCATCATCGAGCAGTACTCCAAGTGGCGTTAGGCGCCCCGCGCTGAGGCTGCGCACGGCCCGCGTCCGCTGGCGCGGTGCTACTTCTGCTTGACACCCAGCGAGGTGCCGCAGTTGCCGCAGAATCGTGCGTGGAGTGGATTGAGTCCCCGGCATCCCGGGCAGCGGACGCTGGGTCCCGATGGCCCGCCGGCAGGCGTGGCGGTTCGCCGCTGCCCGTCGGAGGTGATCACCACCACCTGCTGCTGCTGTTGCTGCCCGCTGCGGCCGCCGGCAAGTCCGGCGATCAGGATGATGATGAAGGCGAAGAAGAGCAGGCCGCCAAAGAAGCCGAAGAAGTCGGCGTCGGTGGCGCTTTCCAACAGGCCGAAGACGATCGCGACGAGGAGGACCACGCCGGCCGCCATCAACAAGTTCTGGCGGCGGCTATCCATGGGTTACTCCGCCGCAGGCGTTGCAGAAGCGCTGGCTCCCCCCGACGGCGGCGCCGCACTGGTGGCAGTGGCGGTTGATGCCGCGGGCGTTGGCTTGGGATTCGGACATGATGACAACCTGTTGTTGCTGCTGTTGGCCCCGGCCGCGCACGGCGCCGCCGATGAGCAATCCGATGCCGACCAGGAACAGGATGGGGCTGACGACCAGCAGGAAGAAGAACGCCCCGATCACGCCCTCGAAGCCGTCGGCGCTGGCAAACAGGACAAACGGCAGGACAATGGAGAAGATGACGAGGATGCCGCCGATGGACAGGAGGGTGGCTTTTCCTTGTTCCATGGTTCACCTAGCCGGCCATGGCGTGGCCGCACGCGGGGCAGAACCGGGCCCCTTCCGGCGCGCGGCCGCCGCAGCCGCTGCACACTTCGTACACCTGGCTGCCGCGGGGTCCCTGCTGGGCAACGCGGACGCCGCTGTTTCCGAAAACGACGGATTGCGACTGGGATGATCCGGAACCGCCGTCGTCGCCCTGGGAACTGGATCCGCCGCTCAGAAAGAAGACGCCCAGGATCAGGAAAAGAACGGACAGGATGATCAGCAGTACTGTTGGCGTGCCTTCGAAGCTGGCGATGGCGATGATGAAAGTCAGGATCATGCCGACAAGGAATACCAATCCAATGATGGATTCCGTTTGCCGGCCGAGGCCATTTTCGCTCATGGGCAGAACTTCATGCGGCCGGTGCTGACAAAGGCTTTCCGGTGGGCTTGTCGCCATGTGCCGTATGGGCTTGGGTGGGGGCGAAAGGCAGGCGCCGAAGGAGGCGCAAGGGGGGTTGTGGGGTCGACGGTGGTTTCACTTGGCCCGGCGTCACGATCAAGCTGATGATGCTGTTCGATTCATTCCATGGCACGAATTGTCCGAAGCGTTGGCGCCTGCCCGGTGTGCGGAAACCCGGTCGATCGCACCGTCAGTGTCGCCGCCGGGCTCGCGCACGAGACCTTCCGTTGCCCCACGCACGGCAGGCTCCGTTACGGCCAGCGTCAGATTCCCCTGGCCTCCCTCGCCGAGGCCTCGCGTCGCGCGGCCAGAATCCTGGTGGAGCCCCGCATCTCCCATGGGGCCGCGAGCCCGTCCCCGGAGCTGCTGGCTGCCATCGCCGCCCCGTAGGGCGGGGGTTCGAACGCCGCAATCGTTTTGCCCTCGGCCGCCCAGGGGCGCCCATGCGCGCCATCCCGATCCTCTTCATTTTGGCCCTGCCAGCCCTGGCCGGCTGCATCAGCGACGCCGACGAGACTCAGCCGCTGCGTCACCTCGACGTGGGCGACATTGTGGTGCCGGCCGGCGCTTCGGTGGAACCGATTCCGGACGGGATCAGCCTGGTCTGGAGTGCGGTGCCACTGCCCCTGATGGAGACCATCACGGTCCCGTCTGGCGCAACCATGGTCCGTCTGGTCGGCACCGTGGACGAGGGAGACGCGGTGAATGTTGCCATGGCCAACGCGGAAACCGGGCGGCGGAGGTGCAACAACCCAACAAGCCTCGCCTACGGGCTTTCGATCACCGGCGAGAAGTCGTGCTCCGCGCTGACGGCCATCGACGAGCCTGGCGCCCGCTGGACCATCAGCGTGGCGGGCCCCGCTGACGACCTGCCTGGTGCCCCTTACTTGGGAGGCGCCCGCGTCGAATTCCTGACAACGGCCCCCGATGGCCTTGCGGGAAGGCTGGATCTGAGTCAGATCAGCCTTCCGACGCACGAGATCGCCAGCCACGAGTGGATGCGTGTGGCCAGCTTCGACGGCACCGAATTGCACATCGAAGTGACCCTCCCCGAGGGTGAGGGACCGTGGCCTGTCATCATCAGCAGCAGTCCCTACAACCAACCCACGGCGCCCGGTGCCCGGGCCCCTCGGGCCATGTGGGACTACTTCACCCACGACTGGGCCAAGCGCGGCTACGCCGTCGTGAACGCGGACGTGCGCGGCTACGGCGAGTCGGGCGGCTGCGTCGAGGTCTGGAGCAAGAACGAGCAATTGGACCAGGTGTTCCTGGTGGACTGGGCGGCCGCGCAGGACTGGAGCAACGGCAACGTGGGTTTCTATGGCCAAAGCTACCTTGGCACCACGGCCATCGAGGCCGCCGTCTACGCGCCCGAGGCGCTGAAGGCCATCGTCTCCATCGCTCCCGTGATGAATGCCTACGAGGACTGGCACTTCGGCGGCGTTCCCAACGGCGAGAATGCGCTGAGTCCGGTCGCCTACCAGGTCCTCACCGGCGTCCCAGCCGACCCGACGGCGGGTGGGCCGCTCCAATTCATTGAGAACAGCGCCAACGGCTTGTGCGATGCCACGATGCTCGCCGAGGCCAACGACCCGCGCGCCACGTACGGACCGTTTTACGAGGAGCGCAACTTCAAACTCAAGGCCAAGGACATCACCGCCGCCGTGCTGTACACCCAGGGGTTCGAGGATGCCAACGTCAAGAGCGCTATGATCCCCGGCTGGTTCAACGACATCAAGGCGCCCAAGCTTGGCGTGTTTGGCCACTGGCTCCACCAGCACCCCAGCCGCATGGACCAGGAGGTGCTCTTCCTGGGCTGGATGGACCAGTACGTCAAGGGCCGCGCCGTGGGCTTCGAGGCTCTGCCAGACGCCACGATTCTCGCCGATGGTGAACACCACCGCTACGCGGACGTTTGGCCCCCTGTGGACTCCACGACAGTCGAGCACTGGCCGGAGTTCGGCGCAGGAGCCCTCAGCGACGCCCCCGCTTCCGGCTCCGCCAGCTTCCTGCTGGACCCCGCCGGCGTCATCGGCGACCCCGCGCGCATTGTCCTGGAGACCACCATCGGTGAGCCGACGCCGCTGGCCGGGTCGGCCGAGCTTCGCCTGGTCGGCCGCCTCACCGGCGCTGCCAACGCCTACGTCGGCGCTTACCTGTATGAATCGGGCCCTGATGTTGATGCGCCGAGCAATGAGCGCTTGCTCACGTGGGGCCAGTTCAACCTCGCCCACCGCAACGGCCACGACCGCTACGACCCCCTCACGCCGGGCGACCTGTGGGAAGCCACGCTTCCCTTCCGTCCGACGGAGCACATCCTCCACGCCGGCAGCACGCTGCGCCTGGAAGCGCGCGGCGTCAGCAGCCTGGACAACGCCTACCCCGCCCTCTCCAGCGCGGGCGCCATTGAACTCGTCGGGGGCTCCGAAGGGACCGTCCTGCGGCTGCCAACGGTCGCCATGGACAACTACACGGCGGTGCCGGTGACGGCTACTTCCTAGGCTTCTGGGCTGCGTCGTCCAACGGCGCCTTCTCCTGGATCCAGGCCGCCAAGGCCCCTCCGCCAAATCCGGCCAGCAGCCCCACCACGAACAGCAGTAGCAGGGGCACCAGGGCTGCGCCCTCCGCGGGCCGGGCCAGGGGCATGTTGTCGAACCAGCGTTGCACCGTCCACGCGGCGTGCAAGCCGGCCGCCAGGCCTGCCAGACCCCCCGCAAAGGGGCCCTCGTGCCGTGGACGGCCACCGGGCAGGCTGAGCAGGAGGCCGCCGCCTAGGCCCAAGATGCCCAGCAGCCACAGGATTTCCAGGGCCGGGTCGAAGCCCCGGAAGAGCGCCGGCGCGAAACCGATACCGGCCAGGACGATGATGAGTTGCCAGCGAAGGCCGCGCAGGCCACGCAAGGCGTTCAGGTTCACGGGCGCCGGACGCCCGCGGCTTGTGACAAGCTTTCCCACCCGTGACAGCATCTAGCAGGCACCATAAATTTGAAAAAGGGGTCGCGGTGGGCCGCCACATGCGAACCACCCTCGCAATCACTGCCCTCCTCGCCCTGACCTTCCTTGCCGGCGTTGCCCAGGCCGCCGACGACTGCACCCCGCTGGGCGCTGGCGACGGCACGGCGCGCGTCAGCTTCACCGACTGCAAGGTCTCCGTCGTGGTCTTCGACGACCTCGTCTGCGCCGGTGCCTGGAGCAAATCCGTCGGCACCACTGTGGCTGGCCACTCCGCCACCATGTACTACTGCTTCGGCGCCACCCCCACGCCCGTCCTGCACCAGCCCGGCGCTTCCGCCTGCAAGCTGGCCGGCTGCCCGGTCCAGATTGAGCAGGTCGGTTCCTGCATCGGCGCCGCCACCAAGATGCACGACCCGACGCTGGGCCCCCTGGACGTGAAGGTCCAGGCCTGTGACCCCTCCGAATCCGTCCTGCCGCCGCTGTAGGCTCCATGGCATCGGCGCGGGGGCCGGTGATGGCCTCCGCCAACCCATGTTCTTCACACCTCCTCTCTCCTTTTCTTGATCGGTGCGGCACACATCGCTGTTCTGGCAGCGCGGGCACGCACGAACTCAGATGCCGTTACAGGCGTCATGCACCCCGCATGGCCGCAGCGCCGGTGCATTGGCCAGTACAGCGGTCGTGCCCCCCATGCGTCCCACCACACTGACGGCAACGGTTTGGTTGGCGTTCAGGGTTTCGCCTCGGGACCATGTCTCGCCAGCGACAAGGGCCCCATCCGAGAAGGCGCCGCCGAGGGCCTCGTCCATCAACTCCGTCAGGGTTTCATTGATGCTGTAAAGGACCGTTACGTCGGCGGCCCGTAGCCTCTTGCCTCCCAGGTGCTCGACATCAATGGTTTCGTCGCCCGTTCCCCAGCCACCGAGGCCCGGATTCAGGCGGATGTCGAGGCTGGGCCCCTGATGGGGTGGCTCTGGCAGCGGGAACAGCATCCATCCAAGCACCGCAATGCTGGCGGCTGTTGTGGCTACGAGCAAAAAGGTGCCACGCTTTCCAGACGCCCCGCTCGCACGGCCGCGGCCTGGGCGCCGACGAGCCAAGGCGTCGATCATGTTGCGCCCCGTCCGGGTGAGGTTCGCTAGGCGATGCTGCACGGAAAAACCCCTGCCCGGGGGGCGGCAAAAGGGGGTCGTCGAGGGGCGGGTGGGCATTGGCGCTGCCGCGCCGTGGGGTCCGTGGCGATCTGGGCCCTGCGGTCCGGCCTCCTCGGCCGCCTGGGGGGAAAGTGGCCCGATGTGCCGACCGGTGGTGTCGGACCAGCGGATTGCCCGCCGCGGGCCATGGATCGCGAGACTTTTGCCCGGGATGTGGGTCGCCAACGCGTGGTTGACGTCACCGCGCGCCTGGCCATCGACGCGCCTGCTGATCGTGTGGCGGCGTTTGCGTTGGACCCGGCCAACGACCGGGTGTGGATGGGGGGCATCCGGGAGGCGCACCATCTGACGGCAGACGGCCCGCGGCTGGGCAGCCGCGTCGCCCGGGTGGCCCGGTTCATGGGCCGCCGAATCCACTACGTGCTGGAGATCACGGAGTATGCGCCTCCGGCTCGGATCGTGATGACCTCCCGCCAGGCGCCGTTTCCGATGGTCGTCACCTATGCGTTTCTGCGCGACGGGGACCGTACCCAGGCTTGCATCCGGCTACAGGGCGGCCCCACCGGCGCGGCTCGGTATTTCGGGCCGGTGATGGCGTTCGTGGCGAAGCGGGGGATCAAGGGGGATTTGAGGCGGTTGAGGGGGAAGACCGAGGCGAGTCGGGCGGACGCCGACGGCGCCTAGCGAAAGGCGGTGGGCTCCGGGTAGGGCTGGGAAGTCGGGGGGCGATGGTGGGGAGTGCCGGCGGATCGTCTCGTCGGCATCGAACGTTCCCGCCAATCCGGGGGTTCACCAAGCCGCGTCCGGCGACGAGGGGATGCGGGGGCCGGCCACTTGTATCTCTTCCATCTAGATAATATCATACCGATCTTTGGTAATGGCTCTCGCCTGGTGCCAGGAGCGCCAGAAACGGAGAGTGACACAATGATTCGACGCAGGGTAGGAAGTTCAGTCCGCGCCACGTTGGCAGCCGCGATTCTTGTCATGGCCACCCTGGCCGTTGCAGCACCCGGCGCGCAAGCCGGGGAGAAGACCTGTGTGACCCTGCCCGCCCTGGCGGTTGGCATCCCAGGAATTCAACAGACGACCCCGGGCGTCAGCTCGCCGTCCGTCGGCCCAGTTGGGCCGGTAGGCACCCCGCCCGCGGGACCAACGCCTTCCGTCTACGTGCCTGCCTTCACACTGCCAGGCGCGACGATCACGCTGGTCAACGGCGTCGAGGAGATCCACATTCCCCAGCAGAGCGTGGGTGGAATCACGCTCATCCCGAGTCAAACGGTGCCGAGCCACCAGGTGGTTCCATCCACTGCCGTGCCGGGCCAGCCCCTGGTTCCACCGCAACGCATCAGCGTTGGGCCGGAATCGTTTGCGACGCCCAGGATTGAACTCGTGTGCGTGGAGCTCATTGGCGATCCCCCGCTGGACCCGGTTGCCCTCCTGCTTGAGGCCGCGGACCTGATTGAGGAGGCGATCGCGGCCGCGCCCGCGGTGGTGGATGATGCCGTGGAAGCGGCGCTTCCGTTGGTGCTTCTGGCTGTCGTTCTCGTGCTGTTGGTTGTGTTCGTCGGAGCCGGCGCAGCCCTCGGTGCGGTGGGACTGGTTCGGGAGCCTGTCGACGGCGAGGTGGACCGCGTCGAGGAC
>JBFIJP010000059.1:0-14232 GCA_041600695.1 Thermoplasmatota archaeon
GCATCCCAGAACGGCAAGCGATGAACCAGGAGTCGCCTCGGCCGGCGGGATATCAGCGTAGGCGTGCGTGTCGAGGTCTGTGTCGGCGGCCTGAACGCCCAGCAGAAGCGTGTTTTGGCCTCCGGGGGCTTCCGCGACGACGAAGGCGGTGAAGGCGTCACCGATGAGCGCACCATGGGGGACCGTTGCCAAGACGGTGGCCTTTCCATCCTTTCCGGCCACCAGCGCGAAGCCATCGTCGCCGGTCACGGTTACCACGGCGTCGGCTGGCTCATAGGAAACCTCCCACTTCACCGTCCGACCCGGCTCGGCTCGCAGCACGGGCTCATTTACGCGCAGCGACGGCGCCTGGCCATGGCTGAACTCCATGTCGACGACGTCAACGTATTCATCCAGTGGAACCTGAAGCCAACCCCCGTTTTCGATGCGGGGAAGGCTGTCGACGAGGTAGGTTTGTGGCGTGTCGGCAAGAAGTTGGATCTCAAGCACCAGGTCTGCCTGCGTCGTCGCCGGCGTGACATGCGCCGTCCCGATGGGGGCGCCCTGCATCTGCACCGTTTGCACCTGGTCCGTGATGTCAACGCGTAGGGGTTCAAAGCGCACCAGGTCCGTCATGCCCTGGCCCTGCAAGGGTTCGTCGGGTCCATCGCCGGGCGTCATGACGCCAACGCGGGCCTGTAGTTGTCCGGGCACGGCCAACCGTTCAACGGACAAGGGAAGCTCAAGGCGTGCCAGCCCGGCAAGGTCCAGGTCGAGTCCGATGTCCAATTGAGGCCGCAGCATGAAACGCCACGTCACGGTTGGCTGGCTGACCCAGGTTGGAGCGTCGCTCGGTTGTCCGGTGTAGGGCTTGCCTGTGGCCCGCAGATCATCGTGTTGGGTGGTGAGAAAACCCGGCCATCCACTGTCGTTGGCCAGGCGTTCACCCTGGGCGGCGCCCAAACCCCCCTGTACCTGCCGCGTCTCCAACCACAGGGTGGCATGGTGTGCCGTCGGACGCGGCGCCTCCGTGAACCGAATGCCGAACGGGATGCCTCCACGAAGGCCATCCTCGTCGTGGAGTTCAAGCGTGGCCCAATCCACATCTCCATGCTGGTGCCGGAACGGCACGGTGACGGCCACGGCAATCGCAATGGTTTGACCCTGATCGGCCTTGATGCTGGGCCGCAGGATGTGCACCTGCCAGGATGGTGGGGCCTCGTTCACGATGACCTCCAGTGCCGTGCTTGCCCCAAGGTTGGTGACGTTGAACTGGTAGAGATAAGTCGCCGCGGCGCCATTGCTGGACCTGAAGGGCAGGGGTGATTCAACGACCAGGTCTCTGCTGGCCACGCCGTAGCGGACCGGAACGACGGCTGCCGCCTCGCCGTCGGGCATGGCATCCGCCGCGCGACCGGCGCCACCAATGGGTACAAAATCCACCGCCAGCCCGCTTGTCGCGCTGGACCGGGAAACGACGCGATCGAACACCAGGGTCTGGCCCGGCGCGAGGGTTCGATTCGCGTCGTCGCGAAGCAGGGCGCGGGGTACGAACGTCGTCAACTGGTTTGCTGCGCGATCCACAGTCGGGTAGGTGTCCGTCCAGTCGCTAAAGCGCAACAGCAACTCGGGCGCGTCATCCTCAACCAAGCGGTAGAGGTCGGACACGTAGTGGTAAAAGTCGCCAAAGTCACGTCGCAACTGGAGCAGATAGGGTGTGCCTGCCGCGCTGAAAGGCACGTCAGCAATGCCCTCCCGGATCGTGGTCCGGTCGAAGGAGCTGTCTAGGGCGTCAAGGCCTAGCGTGATCCAGAAGCCCTCGGGGTCCTCCACGAGGGCCAAGCTGACGAGGTCAATGTGTTCGAAGCCCTCGAGGCCCGGGGCGCCGCTGATGGTGTCGGTGGCCACGTCGCCGGCAGGGTCCTGGAAGACCATCTCGGCGCTGACGGGTCCACAGATCACCAAGAGCAGAATCCAGATCACAAACGCTCGCAAACAATCACCTAGCATATGCTGATGGCGGAAGCAGGGTCCATCTGATAGACGGCAAGCATTCCCAGCGCGGCGCGCTGGTGGGCGTCGAGTTCGCGGGCAGGGGCGCCGGTCGTGACACGAAATTGGGGCCGCACCTGCCCACGCTTGGCAATGAGGCCGGCGTTTTGCAGGTTCGCCAGGGTGCGACGAATGGACTTGGCTGACGCGCCGAGCAACTCCGCGAGCCGGGGAACCGTAGCGCGCGGCTCGCGGACCAGAAGATCGAGGACTTGAACGGCCTGGGGGTTGCGCAGCACAGCCATTTCCTCCCAGCGCTCGCGTGGCACGTCCAACGGAAACAGCAGGGCCCGGTTATTCATCCGGTGCAGGCGGATGCGGCCGGAACCGTGCAAGCGGCTAATGTGGTGAGAGACGGTTCCCCATGACAACCCCGTCAGCCGACAAATGTCACTCTTGTGGACTCCAGGATCTGCCTGGATGATGGTCCAAACCTTGTGCCTGGTCTGGCTTCCGTGGCGGCCGATTTCCGATCGGCTGTGCGCACCTGGGCCAAGGTGGTCGGGCCGGCGATGGATTGCACGGGACGCAGGAAGCATGCGGACCCTGTACACCCAGGCCTTGATAGGCTCTCTAGGCGGAAATTCTCACACCCCCCTCATAGGCATCGTTCAACCTGGGCGAACGGCGCCTCGTGCTTGAGAGCATCGCCTGCATACCCATGACCGCGCACCGTCGGCCCACGGTCCGGAGCACCGCTTCCAATGGGATCATGCCTACACCAGCCCCGCGGCACCTGCGGCGCGCACCAGCTTCCGATCAAGCGTCGAGAGGGCCAACCCCGGATCGCCGAGGGCGGCCCAATCGGCGCCCAGAGTGGGATGGTCCTGCTCTGCCGGCTGCGTAACCGCATACACCCTCACGTCCCAGATTCGGTGGCTGAACACGTGTCGAACAGAGGCCACCCGGGGGCCCACCTGCAAGTCCTCCTTCTGTATGGCACGGCTTGCTGCAGCCGAAATGGCTTCACCAGGCACCAACACTTCCATGGGCAGCCCCCACAGGCCGGCCAACAGACCCTGGTTGGGGCGCCGCCGCAACAGGGCCCGGCCGTCTTCCAGTGGCAACAGAAACGCGGCCACGCTCTGGCGCGTGGGCTTGCGCCGCGGCCCAGTGACAGGGATGGCCTCGGCACGGCCGGTTCGGCTCGCGTCACACCAGGGCTTTGCTGGGCAACGGCTACACTGAGGGTCTCGCGGCGTGCAAACCGTCGCCCCCAGCTCGATGAGCGCCTCGTTGAACCGGCCGGCGCCGCGGCGGGGTAGGAGTGGCCCCAGTTCGTCGTGTATCTGGCGCCGCACGCCGGTCTCGCGCACATCGACATCCAAGCCGTTGAGGCGCGCCACGACCCGCGCAACGTTGCCATCGACCGCCGGAAGCGGCACATCGAAGGCAAGGCTGGCCACGGCCCCGGTCGCGTACGGCCCCAGGCCAGGCAACGCCCTCAACGCGGCGGGGTTGGCCGGCAACACGCCCCCGTGCTGGGCAACAACAGCCCTCGCCGCCGCCAGCAGCCGCCTGGCGCGACTGTAGTACCCCAGCCCAGCCCATGCATCGAGCACATCCTGCTCCTGCGCCGCGGCCAAATCGCGGAGCGTAGGCCAACGCGTCATCCAGCGCTCGAAGTAGGGCACCACCGTATCCACCCGCGTTTGCTGGAGCATGACTTCGCTCACCAGGACCGCGTACGGGTCCCCAGCATGGGGTGACCCGCGCCAGGGAAGGTTTCGGGCAGACCCATCAAACCAGTCGGTCAACGCATCAATGAACGCCTGCGCGTCGCCGGCTACGGGGAGCAACGGATTTCGCGACGGCGCCCCGGCAGAAAACGGCGCCGACGAGCGACGCCCAGATCCAGGACGCGGCATCGCCCAGAGGCCTGCCTGAACCTGGGGCTCCCATCTACTGAGCAATAGGGGAGCCCATTTCGATTTGATAGACGGCAAACATTCCCACCGCGCCTGGGTCCACAAGCGGCCCGCGGCCTGGCGGCGCTTGCGGGTCGACGATCTGGAAATCCGGCCGCATGCGGCCACGCTTGCAAATCAGGCCTGCCGATTCCAGCTCGCCGAGGATACGCCGGAGCGACTTGGCCGACATGCCGAGCCTCGCGGCCAGCCAACTAACGTTGACACGGTCGCCGTCGGCCAGCGCCTCCAGAACCTGAAGGGCCTGAGTCTGTCGCAACAGCGCCATTTCATTCCAGCGTTCCGGAGGAATATCGACAGGGAACAGCATGGCGCGATTGTTCACTCGGTGAACCCGGATACGGCCCGACGACTCAAGGCGACTGACATGATGGGAAATGGTTCCCCATGACAGCCCCGTCATTCGCTTAAGGTCACTCTTGTGCACACCAGGGTCGGCCTGGATGAGCGCCCAAATCCTGTCCCGGGTGTGGCTGCTCGGCCGCGGCGGCCGCCCATGCTGGGCACGCGTACTGTGGCCATCAACTGCCTCGACCGGAGCGTGCTGGGCCATTGAGAGCAATCCGGCCGTCTCACGTGTGGCTTGTCTCCCCATGATCATTGCCATCCAGAGCCCGTAAGACCGACCCAAGGTAAACGACCGCTTGTCCAAGCCCTGGCCTGTTCACAACCATTAAGTAGATTAAATTGGCCGGCCGCCGACTGGGCCAGACCCAGACCGCAGCCTTCGCACATCGAAAGATTGGCCCAAGTGCCAGTTGCCATCACCGATGGCTGGAAAGAGCGTGCCGGGCCCGGAACGGGTCGATCCACCTGGCAGCAGCAGGACAAGGAGAAGGCTCAGGTACTCGCGCAAGCCTACGTGTTGATGGTTCGCGATGGTTAGACCACGTTGGTTGCCGGTTGCCATGCTTTGGATCGCCAGTTTTGCTTCGGCAGGCTTGTATGATTAAACCGACTTGGTGTCTGAAGGTGCAAGCGGCGCTGCCAACGGCACAGCATTTTATGCAGTGGTGTCCGGTGACGGTCGCTTCGTTGCCTTCGAGTCGGACGCGGACAACTTGGTCCCGGGCGACACAAATGATGCTTGGGACATTTTCGTAAAGGACCTGCAAACGGGCGCCATCGAACGGGTGTCCGTGAACGACACGGGCTTGGAAGGGACCGGGCCGAGTACCTGGGCGGCGATCAGCGACGATGGGCGTTTTGTTGCGTTCCACAGCAGGGCCGGTAACTTCGGTGCCCCCGTCAACACACGGACAATCGGCAACCAGACGTACACCTGGTCCGCCACGCACGTGTACGTTCGCGACCGAGTCGCCAGTACAACCACATGGGTCAGTCATCAAGACGGGACCCCCCTTGCTGCGTCGGGAGACCGAATCCACATGAGTGGCAACGGCCGCTTTGTCTCCTTCACATCGGGCGGGGTCGGCGAGAATGATACCAATGGCCGCCATGACATGTACGTGCACGACCGGAACACCGGGACCACCTTCATGGGTTCCTTGGGGACCAATGGCACCCAGTTTGCCCACAATTCCCACGTCGGCGGGGTGTCGAATGATGGTGATCGAATGACATGGTGGGTGGACGGCGGCGGGCCGAACCTCAATGGCCGCCAGGTGATGTGGCGGGATGTCAGCGATGACGTGACACAGAACTTGCACCACTGCCCTGATTGCGAAGAGCTCCATCCGGAAATCTCGGACGACGGTTCGTTCGTGGCCTACAAGGCCTGGAATGGCGACGTGGACAACTTCGAGCACGGGCGCCTCGTTGGCGTAAATCTGGACACGGGTACCGCGATCGTCCATCTTCCTTCGGTACAATTGTACGGGCAGATGAAGGTGGATGCTTCTGGTGCGCGGGTGGCGTTTCCAAGTCACGGCGCCGCCTGGATGGGGACCGGTGCCCCAGTGCAGGGAATCTACTTGTGGCACGTTGGGGCCGATACATTCGAGTTGGTGTCCCTCAACGACATGGGGGCCCCTGATCCGAACGTCGCCCAGGGGTTCCCCGACCTCTCCGACGACGGCATGAGGATTGCATGGGATACGATCACGCCCCTGGAAGTGGAGGACGGCGACGCCACAAGCGACGTGTATGTGCGCGTCAAGTCAAGCTATTGATGGCCGCCCGTTCCGGCCGCCTCCCCCTGGGCCTCGCATGGCTCATGCACGCGTCGGCCTCTTGCTACGAAATGACCGCACCGGAGCCATGACCGTCGCTCCGGGGTCCGAGGCAACCGCTGATGACGATGGAAGTGTCCTTGGTCTCATTCATCGACATTCCTGCCGAGTCCACTCATCGCGTAGCCCGTCTAGAGTTTGGCGTTACACTCCGCTCGGGCACAGAATTTCCCAATCATGTTGTGGCTCCAATCGAGATGATTGTGACCGACGAGTTGCGAGACGAACAATTCAAGTTCCGGGTCCCCGGAAGCCGCCCCAAGGTGCGCACGGTCCGAACTAGCGACTCGAGTTCCCGAACGTCCGCGTCAGGGTGCCTCTATGGGTGTTTGGCCCAGGCTACCGTTGGCTGTCGTGCCGCCTAACGACCACGAACTAACCCGCTCCGAGCGGAGCGAGGAGTCGGGTTGAGTGAGTCCTATGTATGGCCTTGACGCTAAACTAGCGACCGACATCCAGGCGAGGGGTTCCAACAGGAGGGAAGAGGATGGCTTTGGTACCAGGCTTGGAGTTTAGCGTCAGAGCCTGTATGTCTGCCGCCCACCGAGCGCCATTCTCCTGGATGCCCTGCGCGGCGCTCGTGTTACGTGTCCGAGGCGGCCACCCCATGGTTTTAGACTCCTATTCGCGGCAACCATTGGTTCCGGCATGTGGCTGTTGCAGTGCAGGTGGCCTCCCTTTTCCACACTTGTACGTGCTGCAACCCGGCTAGGCCGGGTTCCTGCAAATCACTGGGCGGGCAGGCCGATTGATCGTGATTGCAGGCCCGTTGCCAACTGGGCCTTTCCGGGGCGGAATCACGGCCACGGCATGGACGCCAAAATCACGAAAGAAATCCATCATCCATTCGTGAACACTGCAAACTTCCTAGACGAAATCGTGATCCGGGTAGGCCTTCGCCAGCCCGACCAAAGCAGTTCGCGTGCTCGGAATTCTCTTCGGCTGGACCAGGGTTTGATCCCAGTGACGAACCACGTACGTACAACTCGCCTTATGCGCATCAATGGCAACCACGGGCTTCACGTTTTTCACCTGCCGGACAATCGGCACGGATCGTCAAGGCGTGTCGGGTCAATGGCCTAACGACGCGCTTGGATGGCAGCGCCGGGACAGCGTCCACGGCAGACGTACATTACCACTTGTTAGACGCCCGGTTATGGAAGCCAGTCACGAATCATTTGAGCTTCTGCAGTAAAGCCCAGTTTGTCGAGCTCGCGCAAGAATACCGGCCACGGGGGAATATTGCTTCGATACGGTTCGTCGCTCGGGCCTGTGTACATGCCTCCGCCAGGTCCCGTGTATAGGCCGCCCCCCGGTCCGGTGTACAATCCACCGCCCGGACCGGTGTAAAGTCCACCACCCGGGCCCGTGTACAATCCACCTCCTGGACCGGTGTAAAGTCCACCGCCCGGGCCCGTGTACAATCCACCGCCAGGTCCAGTGTACATTCCACCACCCGGACCGGTGTATGCGCCGCCGCCCGGGCCTGTGTACATACCTCCGTCGGGCCCGGTGTAGGCTCCGCCTCCGGGTCCAGTGTATTGATCCCGCAGCCACATGAGTATTCCAAAATGTTCGCGCGCATTTCAACCTTGGGCCGGGCGTCTAACGGTGGAACTGACCCGCAGCGACCGAAGGGAGGTGTCGGGTCGAATGACTTGTTCGCACGACGAATCGCGCATTCCACGTCCGAGCGTCCGCCGGGAAAAGAACTCAAAAGACCGGAAGGCGCAACTCAACCGCCGTGAGGTCATTGACCGGGCCGACACGGGCCATGATGCTGTCAACGGTGTTCTCGTGGACCTGCCAGTTGCGTCGGCCTTCCTCGAGATCAATACCGGGCCCCTCCAAGCTGAAGAAGATGCGGTAGAGCCTGGTGAGGTTGCCTAACTCGGAGATTGCGCCCTGCAGGCGGCTCCAATGCAGAAGGAGGCGCGCGTCGTCGATGAAGGCGTTTCCGGCCAAGTCGGCGCTGGCTGCCCGATGTAAGGACTGGAACTGCTCGAAGCCGGTCCAGGCGTCGAGTTGAGCTCTCCAGAATTCCTGTGGGTCGTTGGCGTCGTTGAGCGTCGTTCGGAAAAACCGGAAGGCGGAGGCGAGGTTTTCGGGCCCCGCCACCAGGTCGTAGCCGGAAACGGCCTCAATCATTCGGCGCAGCAGTTCCTGACGGCGCTGCCTGACCGCTTTCCTCCCGGTGAGTAAGTACACTGGCAGGAACGCCAAGAGGAAGAGTGTGATGCCGGCGATGAGGTCTCCCCACTGGAGCCCTGGTAGTGCCCAATCAGACCGGATGATCTGGTATCCCTTCGCGAAGAGCCCCACGCCGGCTCCCGCGACGAGCACCTGGGCTACCATCGCATCGGCGAGCGCGTCGCGCCGTCCCAGAAGCCAATCCTTCATGTTCTACCTGCGTACAAGCATCACCGTAACGTCTCTTCAGTGTGTCCCCGTGCCAGCCCGAATCGAGTCAGTGTAGTCGTCCGCCTGGCTGAATCCAGGTCCAGCAGGATAGGCCACGTCGGGCGAACGGTTCGAGGTCAGCCGTTCCGAACGAAGTGAGGCATCGGCTGGAGCGATTCCTATGTATGTCTGCCGCCCACCGAGCGCCATTCTCCTGGATGCCCTGCGCGGCGCTCGTGTTAGGTGTCCGAGGTGGCCACCCCATTTGTTTTAGACTCCTATTCGCGGCAACCATTGGTTCCGGCAGGTGGTGGTTTCAGTAGCAGGTGGCCTCCCTTTTCCACACTTTTAAGTGCTGCAACCCGGCTAGGCTTGGTTCCTGCAAATCGCTGAGCGGGCAGGCCGATTGATCGTGATTGCAGGCCCGTCGCCAACTGGGCCTTTCCGGGGCGGAATCACGGCCACGGCATGGACGCCAAAATCACGAAAGAAATCCATCATCCATTCGTGAACACTGCACTTCCTAGACGAAATCGTGATCCGGGTAGGCCTTCGCCAGCCTAGTTAAAGCAGCTCGCGTGCTCGGAATTCTCTTCGGTTTGACCAGGGTTTGATCCCAGTGACGGACAACGTACGTACAACTCGCCTTATGCGCATCAATGGCAACCATGGGCTTCACGTTTTTCACCTGCCGGATCCACCGGCACAGATCGTCAACGCGCAGCGCGTGATCGCTCTAACGACGCGTTTCCAAATCAGCACCGGGACAACGTCCACGGCAGACGTACATTACCACTTGTTAGGGGGCCCCACCATACATTCGGCTGACCCGCTCCCGCCGGTGGTTGTATCAGGTCCGCCGCGCATGGCCGGCCGGGCAAGGGATGCACTCTCCTGATTTTCTCGCGCGAATCCGTGGCTTCGACCCCGAGATATTGCTTCTCGAGGCGCTGGCGCACCCTTGGGGTGCTTACACCGGATTCGAGCACCTGGCGGTGGCCGTGGCCCGACAGGTGGCACATGGAACTTCCGAGCCCACCAACGACGAGGTGCTGGAGATTTTGCAGCGTGCAGACGCGGATCTCGCTAGGTATAGCGCCTCGCTAGGCCCATTCCAGCGGATGATGCTGAACGTTAGGGGAATTCGACCGAGTTGGTTCTCGGGCCCACTATATTCGGAGTTACTCCGCAGTTTTGACCCCGCGGTGCGGAACTTGTTCGGATATTCTGTTGACGAAATTTTCGAAGCCGCTGCAGGCCGAGATTACCTCAAGGAGGGGACCGTTAGGGAAGGTGGTTTTGTGCCCGAACCATTGGAGCCTTTTTGGGATTCGATTTCCCTTTCCTGGCGTGACTGCCAAGATCACCAGGTGTTGTTCAGCAAGGCGTGCATCCTATTGGATGACGGTCGGGCACTGGTGATGCCTTCAAAGGTAGCCGACACCATTTACTTGCATATCTGCAAGACGTTGCAGGCGGACGACAAACATTTTGGACGCAAGAAAGGGGACGCCCTGGAATCGTTCGTGCACGTTCGATTGAAGCGCCTAGCACCATACTGGAAATGGAATCATAAATACTGGCTGTGCGGAAACGATGCTGAAAAAGACCATCTTGGGCACAATGGAACGGCGGGAATAGCCGTTGAGTCAAAAAGCCTAAAGATTCGTGATGCCACTTTTGCATTTTCCGAAAAGAACGTTGCGCGAGACTTGAAGGAACTCAAGAAAGCAATTCGACAATTGACCCCTGTCTTGCGTTCGATGCAGGATGGGATTTGCATTTCAGACGGCGTGGCTCAAATTAACCTGCCACAGATGGCTTATTGGATGGGCATGGTGGTAACGGATAACCCGTATACTCCATACGTTCGCGCCATTGCCGATAACTTTCTGGAGAACGAGGATGGCGACCTATGGCACGGCGACAATGTTCACCTTGTGTCGTTCATTGACCTAGAACTGCTAGCAAGTTTCTGCGGGGCGGGCTCCATCCTAATCGATTATTTTCGACGAATTCGCAGTCAGCCTCAGTTTCGTTGGTCGGACGAGCCGGAGTGCCTGCTCGCATATGGATTAGATCCTTTGGTGCAAATCGGCACCGTCGCGTCCAATATCGACCTGCGTGGCTTCGATTGGACCAAGGTCAAAACTGGGGGTGGTGCCGCGGTGCGGCCGGTTTGGCTAACTCGGCATCGGGAGGTTATTGCGGCGGAGCGCGCCAATAGAATGGATTTTGCTTTCCGAATCCTGGATCAAGACCAGCGGAAAATGGCGGGATGGGCAAAGTCGTTACTTAGTCGGGAATAACTGGCACGGCCCGAGCGAGTCGGGGCGGATGGTGGCCGCCTAACTTGTCCTTGACCAGTTTTCCATTGTTCGGCGTCCTGTGGATTCCCGCCATTTAGCAGTTTCCGAGTGGTGGCGCCTGTCTCCCCGGTGGGCTTCAAGCAGTAGCCGCTCATCGGGTACGTTGTTCGACGCCAGAACGCCCACTATACCGCTGCGGTTGTTCGGGGGCGGTGTGTTGCCGTGGCGTGCATCCTTTGGGCGCTTGTTGCGGCCGCACGAGCCCGGCCGAGCACCGACGGAGCCCGGGAGGCGCTGCCGTTGTACTCGTGCTTCCTTGACGGTGGTGTGGAGGTCGCGGTGGCGCACCGTCCCGGCCGAGGGGCCGTATCGCGGCGGCATGTGCATCGCTGCACATGCGACGCCGCCTCGGGGGTCCGGGCCCCTGCCTTTCAACCGCTCCCTTCATCAATAAAACCGGAGTGCCGCGGGCCATGAGCCCCGACCGCACCGATGCCGTGATGGACTTGGCCAAGCGCCGTGGATTCCTGTGGCCTGCGTACGAGATCTATGGTGGAGCCGCCGGCTTCTACGATTACGGCCCGCTGGGTGCCTCGATGAAGAAGCGTTTCGAGGACCTGTGGCGGCGGCACTTCAACCAGTCGGCGGTGCCGATGGTGGAGATTTCGTGCCCGCGCGTGACGCCGCACGAGGTGCTGAAGGCGTCGGGCCACGTTGACGAGTTCACCGACCTTGTCGTCAAGTGCGATCAGGGCCACCCCAGCCGCGCCGACCACTTGGTGGAGGGCGCTGGTTACGAGGGCACGGCGGATGCGTTGTCGGCCGAAGAGATCGATGCCCAGATCGCGGCGCTGGGTGCTGCGTGCCCCATTTGCAAGTCGAAAAAGTTCACGGCTGCGGCGCCGCAGAACCTGATGAACCAGACGGAGATTGGTCCTGGTTCGGGCCGCGTGGGGTACCTTCGCCCGGAGACGGCGCAGGGCATCTTCACCGATTTCCCGCTGTTGCTGCGCCACCAGCGTGGCAAGCTGCCTTTCGGTGTGTTGCAGGTGGGAGGCTCGAACCGTAACGAGATCAGTCCCCGCCAGGGCATGCTCCGGCTGCGCGAGTTCAACATGATGGAGGCGGAGGTGTTCTTCGAGGACACCAGCCGGCCCCTGGACGCTTTTGCCGCCGTGCGCGACGAGACGGCGACGTTCGTTCCCAACAGTGACGAAGTGCCGGTCGAGATGAGCTTCGGCGACGCCGTCGCATCGGGCATGGTGGCCAACGAGCCGCTGGCCTACTTCCTTGCCATCACCCAGCGGTTCCTGCTGGACGCGGGCATCGACCCGGCCAAGCTGCGTTTCCGCCAGCACCTCCAGACGGAGATGGCGCATTATGCCCAGGACTGCTGGGACGCCGAGTTCCACTCCGAGCGCTACGGGTGGGTCGAATGCGTGGGTGTTGCCGACCGCGGCTGCTATGACTTGACTCAGCACGCCGTCCACTCGGGCAAGCCCCAGAGCCACCCCGTCTCGGGCGCCGAGGGCGTCGTGCCCAACCCGGCGTTTTACCAGGCCGTCGAGTTCGACGAGCCCATCACCTTCACGGCGCGCCGGCTCACGCCGGTCATGGGCAAGCTCGGCCGCCAGTTCAAGGGCGACGCGAAGGCCATCGCTCACGCGCTGGAGGACCAGTTCCTCGCCGCTGCCCGCGCCGCAGGTCTTGCCGGCGCCGCCTGGCCGCTCGGCCTGGACCTGTACCGCATCAGCACCGACGCCAAGCCCACGCCCGCCGCTGGACCCACCACGGTGCACGTGAACGGCAAGGACATTGAGGTTCCGGCGGATTGCTTCACGGTCGAGGAAGGCACCTGGACCGTCACGGCCAAACTGGACATTCCCAGCGTCATCGAGCCCTCCTTCGGCGTGGACCGCATCCTGTACGCCCTGTGGGAACACGCCTACGACCACGGTGAGAAAAACGGCGAACCGTACACGGTGATGAAGCTCAGCGCCCATGTGGCGCCCGTGCAGGCCGCGATCCTGCCTCTCACCGGAAAGGACGGCCTCCCTGAACTCGCCAGCCAGATCGAGGCAGACCTGCGCGGCGCCGGCATTCTCACGGACTACGACGTGAGCGGCAACATCGGCCGCCGCTACGCCCGCCAGGATGAGGTCGGCACGCCGTTTTGCATCACCGTCGACCCCGAATCGCTCGCCGATGGTGCTGTAACGGTGCGCGATCGGGATACCACCCAGCAGGAGCGCATCCCGATCGATGGCCTGACCAAGTACTTGGGTGCGCGCACCCGGACATAGGTCATTTCTCGCGGCGTCCCTGGCTGGGCGCATGGTAGGGCCTGGCGTCAGGGTGCCCCCTCGCCATGCCGCCCCGAGCCGACGGGGTCATCATGACTGGCAAGAGCGAACCGCCTGTCGGGTGCCGTTAACGGAATCGCTTGGGCTTTGCCTTGATCCCCCGGGTACGTCTTGGGCCCGGAGCCGCGCCCTTGGTACCGCGCGGTCGCCGACCGTTGGATCTGTTTCCCGCGAGGATGTGCGGCCTCGCTTTGCTGGGCCCAGGTTTAGCGGGGTGAGCATCGTAGTTTCGTTTTTCTCGCGGCACACAGTCCTTTCACTTGGCTGATTCACAATTCGTCTCTTTTGGATTCACCGCTCGCACAGGCGGCTGTGCTGGCATCGGAAACTGGGTGGTTTCGCTGATTACATCTCCCCTCGACATGTTTTTATAGCGAATGAGTTATGAACAGTCGGTCGATACATTCGGCCTGAGGTATCTAGATGAAATCGATATCAACTTTGATGGCCGCGACATTGCTTGCGGCGCTGGTGATTGCCCCGGCCGCCAACGCCGAACGTCCGACGATCAAGACCCCCGCGGAAATGACCGCTACCGCCAGCGTGAGTCTCGACTACTCCTGCAACGGCACAGATTGCGCCTTTGATGCCAGTGGCATCCACCGGGGCCTATTATTGGTCACCGGCATCTTGACCGTCGAAGGATCGGCCATTCCGGCCGACAAGCTCAGCGCCACCTGCTCGGGAATCGGAGAATGCCCCACGGGATTGGCCGGGCCGGCAGCACCCAGCGGTTGCGCCATCGCCACCGCTACGACCAGGGATAGCGGCGTGTTTACTGCATCGGACGCCACGTATGATTGCGACCCGTCAAGCGAGGCGCTCTTGGCTGGTACGGTCAGTTGGCTGCGCACCGACCGGAGCCCGTAGAAGATGGCTCGCCCGGCGCCGGCCCTGTTCATCCCCCTCCTTCTTTTTCCACTGATGGCCGGATGTCTTGCCAGCACGTCGCCGCCTACGGAGGCACACACGGTTGTGGGCCTGTACGCGGCAGGACCGGACCTCGCAC
>JBFIJP010000060.1:0-14191 GCA_041600695.1 Thermoplasmatota archaeon
ACAGGGCCTGGATGGCGTTGATCTGGCAGCGGCCGAAGAAGTGAACCAGATCACGCCCGAATTGGTGGCCCGGTGGGCGGAAATGACGCCCGAAGAGAAGAGCCGGGTAGCCATCCGGCCCTTCGATTTCGATGTCCCCGTGGCCACCCGGTACCCGGGCAAGGCGCACCCCCTGACCCAGATGATGTCGGCCATTCGGGAAATCTTCTGGCGCATGGGCTTCGCGGAGATCGCGGGGGACTATGTCGAGTCGGCCTTCTGGAACATGGACGCGCTGTTCATTCCCCAGGACCACCCGGCCAGGGACATGCAGGACACCTTCTACCTGGAGCACCCGGCGCGCCTGGATGTGTCCGACGAGGATCTTGCGCGCGGCAGGGCCGTCCACACTGACGGCGGCGGCACCGGTAGCACGGGCTGGGGTGGCGCTTTCGATGAGGATGTCAGCCGGCGCGCCCTCCTGCGCACCCACACCACCAACACCACGATCCGTTACCTGGCCGACCAGTTCGGGTCCGGAGGCGATCCCGAGGCAGCGCACAGGGTGTTCGGGCTGGGCAAGGTGTTTCGCAAGGAAACCATGGATGCGACGCATCTGCCGGAGTTCTACCAGATCGAGGGCATCGTCACCGAGCCAGGGGCGAACTTCAACATGCTCGTGGGCCTGTGCCGCGAGTTCTTCACCCGCATGGGTTTCCCGGAGGTCCGGTTCCGCCCCGCGTACTTCCCCTACACGGAACCCAGCATGGAGATCGATGTCATGTACCACGGCAAGTGGATGGAATTGGGCGGCTGCGGCGTCTTCCGGCCGGAGGTCACCGAGCCCCTGGCCGTACCCCATCCGGTTCTGGCGTGGGGCTTAGGTCTGGAGCGCCTGGCCATGATGCGCCTGGGCCTCAAGGACATCCGGCAACTGTACGTGTCGGACCTCCAGTGGCTGAAGGAAACGCCGCTCCAGTAGTGGCGGCAAGCCTCTTGTAGGCGGGGCCGGCCTGTAGGCCATGGAGTGGAACAAAACTCCCGTCCTGGCACTTCTGTTCGTCGCAGCCGTCGGCGCCGGTTGCCTGGACGGTGGCGAGTCGGATGGCAGCGCAGACCTGGTCGGACCCCCGCGGCTGCCGGATGTGGTCCGACTGAACGTGCGGGACCAACTGGAGTTCCTCTCGTCGATCATCGAGCCGGCCGTCTACATGGGCGATGGCCTGTATGAGCCTACCATGGAGGTCTCGGATTCGGGCGTGATCTACGTTACCGGACACACGTTCCTCGTGGACACCACCGGAGCCCCCGTCTACATGAGCCACGATGACGGCGCCACCTGGGAGCAGCTGCCCTGGTTCCAGGACCTCAGCATGCCCGACCCGGTTCCAGGCGCGACCCCGCCGCCCAGCGACGAGATTTTCCTCGTGGCCGGAGACGATGGCTGGCTGTACGGCGTGGACATCACCCTGGCCACGTACCCCGTCAATGCGTGGTCGGACGACGGGCGCCGCCACGCCTACCACAACCCGGACGCCTACGACGAAGTGCAGGCCGTCACTCGGACGTGCGCGCTGGGCAGCGTCAACGACCGCCCGTGGGCGGACTACGCCAACGGCACCCTGCTCATGGTCAACAACCCCGGCGGCGGCCCGGTCCAGGTTGGTGTCATGGACGTTCCCACGGCACTGCCCCTTGGTGGGCCTGGAATCGCGCCGATCACGCAGCCCACGTGGAACCTCTGTGCCAGCCCCGGCGGAAGCATTCCCGGCATTCCCGCCCTCCGGGACGACGGCCTGTTCGCCGTGCCCCAGGTCGAGCGGGGCGGGGGCGAGGATGAACTCATCGTTGTCCTAGGCAACAAGGCTGATGTCATGGACACCCGCGTCGTGCCCGTCACGACATTCAGCCACCAGTACGACTCGGGCGTCATCAATGCCGGCCACGCCGTCTTCGACGCCACCGGGTCGCTGTTTGTAGGCATTATGAACAACACCGGCGAATGGCCCACCGCCGATGAGGGCCGATTCAAGCTGGCGGCCAGCGCCGACAGCGGCGATAGCTTCGTGGTACGGACGTTCATCACTGGCGCGCCCGTGCAATCCGTCTACCTGGACGGCAACCCGTACGGCACAGGAGCCCTCCTGGTCTGGGCCATCGCCGGCGACACGAACGGCCGCACCGACTGGTACACGGGGCATGTTCAACTCGCCGCCGACGGCGGCCCAAGCATCGTCAACGCGGCCCTCGTTCTGGACGAGGCGCCGCCGCCTTCCGCGCATGTCAGCGGCGCGGCCGTGGGGCCTGACGGGCGCGCGTATTTCGTCGGTTTCGAGGGTGCTTTCCCGCTACCCGGCGAGACACCCCTTCGACTTCACGTGCAACAGGATGGCCCCCGGCTTCCAGTGGACCTGCCAGGAGATCCCGATTCCGTTCTGGCACCGTAGACGCCGGACCCCACGCATTGTCGATGTCCAGACCGAGGGCGCCCGCCTGCCGGTGACGAGGTAGAAGCGCCGGGACGGCGGGGCGCGCTTAGCGTTCGTAATCGTCCGCCAGCCGTTCGATGTCCCCCTCGTCGCACGAGCCCAACTGCATCTCGACGATCACCAACGGAGCCTCCCCGGTGTTGGCGATGCGATGCGTGGCCCCAACGGGTACCCGGTGCGTCTTGCCCGGTACCAGCGGCGCCGGCGGATCGGTTCCTTGGTCTTCCCCTTGGCCGCTGATGACCCGCCAGATTTCCTCCCGCTCGCCGTGCCGCTGCAGGCTCATTCGGTGGCCGGGCTTGACCACCATGCACTTCAGCGTCGCCGTGGGGTGGCGATACCAGTCCACCCAGACGCCCCACGGGCGCTCTTCAACGACATCGGACTCGAACAAGCCCAGAGCGGTCAGGGCCTGGCGAAGAGACTCCACATGGCACCGATTCCGGGCCCGGCGAAAAGCGTGCCGCGCTGGGCCGATTACAGGTCGACTTGGGCGCCGGTCCCTTTTGGCACCACGCGCTGATCGGCGCCGGTACCGCCTTCGGAATCGATGTAGATGTCCGTCCCGCCGCCGTCCAGCAGCAGGCCCACGCTCCGGCGCACGCCGCCACCGTTGGCACCGTCCCGCGTGGCCATGTAGAGGTCGTTGCCGCTGGCGTCCAGCAAGGCCCCGCGGCCGGGCAACACGTCGTCAGGGGAACCGCCGAGTTGGGCCATGGTTGGACCGAGGGCGGCAGCCCCTCCGCCATTGGTGCCGCTGCGAGTGGCCACGTAACGATCGTCTCCCGCCATGTCAACTAGGAGTCCGGCGGCCCCGTCGCCCCCGCCGTTGGTGCCAGCCGACGTTGCACTGTAGTCGTCATTACCGCGGAGGTCGATGAGCAATCCTGTCGCCAGCACATGCGCGCCGCCGTTGGTCCCGGCCGACTGGGCTTCGTACCTGTCGTTTCCATCCAGGTCGAACAGGTACCCCTGTCCGCCCACGTATCCGCCGCCGTTGACGCCACCGATGGTGCCCCTGTAGGTGTCGTGTCCACTGAGATCCATCAGGAAGCCGATGCCGCGGTAGCCGCCGCCGTTGGCGCCGCACGAGCCGCGGCCAATGCCAAGTCCGGCGAAATCGCAGGACGGTTCGTCCGGGGCTACATAGATGTCGTCGCCCGCCGCATCGAACAGGAATCCTGCGCCCGTATTGCCGCCGCCGTTGACCCCGCATCCCCGCGCGGGCTCGTAGCGGTCGTTGCCTCCGAGATCGATCAGGGCCCCGGCCGCGCTCACTCCGACACGCGCACCGGCTGCATCGACCAGAGCGCACGGCGTGGCGGTGAAGTTCGGGGGGTCGATTGCGTTGATGCGACTGCCACCCGCGTTGTTTCGGTAGATGTCGTTTCCACCGACATCGATCAACAACGCGATGTCGTCTTCGTAAACATTGTCTACGCCCGCGAGGTCCAGCGCGAGGAGGGGCGCCGCGATAATGTTGGAGGACATGGTGTGGCCTGATTGGACCGCGACCTCCAGGGCAGGGAGGGTGTGCAGCAACGCATTGCGGGCCGCCAACAGCCGGGCGTGCTCGGTGCTCCACGGGGCGATCTGGCTTTGCTGGGCGAGCAGGCGGGCCGCCTCTTCGTAGTCCAGGAACGCGGCGATCACCTGGGCCAGGGCTGCCTGGAGGGCGTCCGGAAGGCCCACCAACGCGGCCTTTGCCTGGGCGACGCTCGCGTGCGCGGCCCCCGCCTGGGCGCCGGCCGGCGGATGGAAGCCCGCCAGCCTTTCGAGCGCCTCCTGCAAGCCCAGCGGCTCTGTTGCCACAGCGGGCAGGAGCCATCCATGCGAGGCTGCAAAACCTTGTGTGACGGCAATCGCCAGGTCAACCGCGCCGCCAACACCTTGCCCGCCAGAATGGTACGCGTGCAGGTGGGAAATGACCGCACCATGGTGCGGCGCTGGCGCCGGGCCGGGCCCGGGTTCATCGATGGCCCACCCGCTGGATGGCAACAGGATGAGGACAGCGGCGACGACGCCCACGAAGCGCATGGCTGGATTAGTTGGCCACTCCTTGATTAACGCTGCGCGGCTGGCGTGGCTTGCAGCCCTGCCGTTGGTTTTGCGCGCTTAAACGATGGGTTGCTCGCCCGATTCGCGGTCGATTTGCGCGCCGGTGCCCTTGGGCACCATGTTGACGTCGATGCCGGCGCCACCGATGCGGTCGTAATAGGTGTCCACGCCGTTCTCATCAACCAGCAGTCCGAGGCCGCCGAAGGGCATCTCGCCCGCGCCGTTGACACCCCGCAACTCGGCGATGTAGATGTCGTTGCCCCACACGTCGTAGAGCAGGCCCTGGCCGGAGAGGACGTCCGAATTTCGGAAGCCCAGCAGGGGCCGGATGACGTTGGCCAGGCCGGCGGTGGCGCCGCCGTTGACCCCTTGATGGGTACCGATGTAGGTGTCGTGGCCCCAGCGGTCAATCAAGTGGCCGCGGCCGCCGTCGCCGCCGCCGTTGACGCCAGCGGAGGTGCCCTCGAAGTAATCGTTTCCAACGCCGTCGTACAGGAAGCCGAAGCCGGTGGAGTGGGCTCCCCCGTTCACGCCGGCGCTGGTGGCCTTGTAGGTGTCGATGCCGTTGATGTCAAAGAGGAAGCCGACGCCTCCCACGTAGCCGCCGCCGTTGACGCCGCCGTTGGTGCCGGTGTAATCGTCACGCCCGTCCATGTCGAGCAGGAATCCGACGCCGCCGCGGTAGCCGCCGCCGTTGGCGCCGCAACTGCCGTATTCCTTGCCGCTCAGGTGGAACATCTGGCAGCGTTCGGAATGGCCGGCCATGTAGTAGTCGCGGCCGGACTGGTCAAACAGGAAGCCGGCGCCGGCGTTGCCGCCGCCGTTGACGCCGCAGGCGCCTCCCATGCCGTAGCGGTCGTTGCCGCCGAGGTCAATCAGGGCGGCGGCGCCGTGGAAGCCGATGCGGTTCTTGACGGGTTCACTGATGACGCAGGGGTCGACGTTCCAGTTGAAGCGGTCTGCGTTGCTCCAGCCCGTCTTGACTCCCCCCGTGTTGACGTCGCTGATGGGGCGCATGCCGCTGCCGCCGGCGTTGTTGTAGTAGCGGTCGTTGCCGCCGACATCGATGAGCAGGAGGTAGTCGTCGTCGTATCGGGAGTCGACGCCGACGGGTTCGTATCCGAAAACCGGGGGCAGCAGAATGGGCTCGTCAAGCGTCATTTCGTCCCGGGTGGCCCGGTGGGCTTCCTCGAAGGTTGCCACGGCGTCCAGGAGGGTATTGCGCGCGGCCAGCACCTGGATGGTGATGGGGTCCCACGTGCCGGCCACCGGTGCCGCGGCCGGCAGCGCCTGGGCAGCCGCGTCGAAGGCGATGTAGGCGTTGAAGACATCCATGAGGGCCAGGCGGAGCAGTTCGGGCAGTGCGTCGAGCTTGGCGAGTTCTTCAGGGTCCGCGCCGTTGGGGTCGCCGACGCGGGCAAACAGGGCCTCGACGGCCTGGCTTGGCAGTGCGTGGCCGGGGTCGTCGGCGGCTGCCAGAACCAGGTCCTTCACGCCCGTGAGCTGTTCGGTAACGGAGCGCACGAAGCGGGCTGCACTCTTGATGTCGCGCTCTGCGTCGTCGGCAGCTTCGAGGATGTCGGCGACGAGTTGGATGCGTTCCGCCTGGGGCAGGCGGGGCATCTCAATGGGGTCCCCGGGTGCCTGGCTGACCACCGGTGTCCCGGCGAGGATCAGGGCGAGGGGCAGCAACCAAGAGAGCACGACGGTGGGGCGGCGGGAGGCGTTCATGGTTTGATCGTGCCTGCTACGCGATAACAGAGGGATAAGTGTTCCCTGTTCCGGGCTTTACCGGAGGCGTGGGGCGGCCTGCGGACGCAGGTGGATGCCTGCGTTTCATGCCGTTTATGCGCCTAATAAACGGTGACTGCCTTAACACCCGGGACGCGCTGCATGGCGGGGATCAAGTCGCCGGGAATCCTGCTTTCCGTGACGACGAAGAGTTTGGGCTCCTCGGTGAATTCTGGGTCGTCGACGACTGCCTGTCGGATGCTGATCCTGTGATCTGAAATGAGGCGGCTGACGCCCGCCAGAATGCCCGTGGAATGGGCGTCGGTGGGAACGATCTCGATGACCCCGCAACCCAGCATGGTGGCCACGTCCTTGAGGTGCAGTGTCGGCTGGAAGCGCGTGAACACTTCACGCAACTGGTCGTCTGCCAGGATGGTCTTGACGGTTGCCTGCACGATGCGACGATCCACGTTGGCGGCCCGGCCGATGGCGGTGTCGGCGATTTCGGCCGCGCCGGCGTAGATTTTGCCGTCGTGGATGCGCAGACCCAGATGGATCATCAGCTTCACGACCCGCTCCTGCGCCGGATAGCGGCGGAAGTGGTCGATCAAGACATGCCACATCTGTGCCTTGGAGGTTTGACCATCTACTTAGGGGTTGGCAGAACCGGTGCCTGTTGCACAGGATTGGCGTTTGCCGGGCCAAAATGGGCGCCGCAAAGGGCGGGTGGCTGGCGCGAGGCCGGGCTTGGAGCGCTCGCGCGGGCTACGCGTCGGGCCCTATGCTCCAGCAGACACTGAACGACAAATCAGGCTAACAAAGCATAAATCAGGACTACCGGTGAATCGGTTCGATGGCCGCCAATCCCATCCGCCTGCGCCGACTCATGAACGGCAACGGCTCCATCCTCATGGTTCCCCTCGACCACGGGATCAGCATGGGTCCGCTGGCGGGCCTGGAGCTACCAGACCGTGCACTGGCAGCAGTCGCCAGCCACGCCACCTGCACCACGGTGCACAAGGGCCTCGTGCCCCATGCGGCCGCCCAGTCCCACCAAATGGGGGTGCTCATGCATCTGTCCGCCAGCACCGAATCCAATCCGGACCCCAACGACAAACGGCTCGTGGGGACGGTGCAGGAAGCGGTCCGCCTCGGCTGCGATGGTGTCAGCATCCACATCAACCTGGGGGCCACCACCGAGAGCCGCATGGTGGAGGATGCCGGAAAGGTCTCCGCTGCATGCGCCGACTGGGGCATGCCCCTGCTCGCCATGGTTTACCCCCGCGGCCCCGCCGTCGACAACCCGTTCGACCCCGGCCGCATCGCCCACGCAGCCCGCCTGGGCGCCGAGCTTGGCGCCGATATCGTCAAAGTGCCCTACACCGGCTCGCCCGACACCTTCCGGCCGGTGGTCGACGGCTGCCCCGTGCCCGTGGTCGTCAGCGGCGGTCCCCGCCAGGCCGACTTCGCCGGGTTCGCGGAGCAGATTCGGGGTGCGGCGGCCGCCGGAGCGCGGGGCGTCTCCATCGGAAGGAACGTGTTTCAACATCCGAAGCCTGATGAGGCAATGGCGGCCATCGCTGGCCTGTTCCCATGAGCACCCAGGAGACGGAGGAGCATGCCGAGCACGTTGAGCACGGCTCACCCCACCATCGCATCCCGCTATGGCTGGACCTTCGGGACATGCCCGTCAACAAGCGCTTGCCGATGCTCAAGGCAGCCAAGGAATGCGGCGTCGAGCGGGTCATCCTCGGCAAGGACGACCCCCACCTTGAACGCGAGGACCTCCACCCGCTGCTGGTGGATGGCCGCAACGCCATCAAGGACGGCGGCACCGTGGTGGGCCGTTACGTCAAACTCCGCTCAGGGCGCGACCAGGACCGCGCCGCCGCCGTGGAGGGCATCGTCATTGTGGACAGCGAGAACTGGACCATCATCCCCCTGGAGAACCTGATCGCCGCCCGCCGCGACCAGCCCGACACCCTGTTTGCCCTGGCCCGCACCCCCGCCCAGGCGAGGCTCTTTCGGGACACCCTGGAAATCGGCGTGCACGGGATTGCTCTGGTGGCGGAGTCACCCGGGGACATCCGCGAGGCGGACCGGGTCCTGCGCAGCCGGGGCCCGCGCACCGACGACCGGCCCAACAGTACCCTGGTGGCCCTCATGGCCAGCGCCCGGGAGGCGACGCAGGGCCGGCAGGGGCGCAAGCGCAAGGCCAGGGTCAAGGCCAGCGTGGAATCAGTAGAGGATGAGCCGGCCGCAGCAAGCGACGGGGACAGCGCCAGCCAAGCAGCCGAGGCCGAGGTGGCCGCCGAACCGGCCAAGGCGAAACCGGGCAAAGCAGCCAAATCGGCCAAGCCCACGAAGGCGGCGCGACCACACGTGGACCAGGAGGGGCACGCGGGTCCATCCACGCAGACCGCCCGCTCCAACGGGTCGGACGTTGCGTCGGACTTCCTCGAGGTGGCCACCGTCACCGCCGTGGAAGACGCAGGCCCCGGCGATCGCGTCTGCATCGATACCACCAGCCTGTTTCGGCCCGGGGAGGGGCTCCTCATAGGCTCCACTGCCCGTGGCTTCTGCCTGGTCCACGCCGAAACCATCGAATCCGAATACGTGCGGGCGCGCCCCTTCAGGGTCAACGCTGGCGCCGTCCACTCGTACCTTTTTGCGCCCGGGGGCAAAACCCGCTACCTGAGCGAACTGGCCGCGGGGGCCCAGGTCCTGGCCGTCCACCCCGACGGCGTGCACCGCGTGGTCACCGTTGGGCGTGCCAAGATTGAACGCCGCCCCCACTCCCTGATCACATGGCGCACCGGCGACGACCAGGAAGGCAACGCCGTCCTCCAGACCGCAGAAACCATTCGCCTGGTGCGGCCCGATGGCAGCCCGGTTGCCGTGACGGAGCTGGCCGAAGGCGACGAAATCCTCGTTCACACCGAGACGGCGGCGCGCCATTTCGGCATGCCCGTCGAGGAGTTCCTGGAGGAACGGTAGTGCCCCACCGACTGATTGCAACCGTCAGCGCAGCCACCGCCGAGGACGCCGCAGCCCAGTTGCGCCGCCTGCCGCCAGGGGTCGATCTGGCCGAGGTGCGCCTCGATGCCCTGTGGCAGGAGCCTCCCGAAGCCAGCCGCGCCACCGACGATTTGGCTGCTCTGCTGGAGGCGGCACACACGCCGCTACTGGCGACGCTGCGGCCCAGCCGGGAGGGTGGCGCCTACGTGGGCCCCGATGACACTCGGGTCAACCTGCTGGCGGCTGCTGCCGCGGCGGGATTTGCCGCCGTCGATCTGGAGAACGACGCTGCTGACATGGCAGGCCTGGTGCGAGCGATGCGAGCCCATGCCGGCCAGGTGATTCTCAGCCGGCACCTGTTGGATGAAGTGCCCGAGCGGGACCTGGCCATGCGCCACCTCACCAGTCAGCAGGATCTGGGCGCCGACCTGCACAAGCTGGCGTTTCCCGCTGAGACATTCTCCGACTGCCTGCGCGCCATGGAACTGGCCTACGCCCACGCGGCACGGCATGGCAAGCCGGTCCTGGCGCCCATGAAAGCACCCCTTCTCATTCGCGCGCTCCTTCCCCTGGTGGGCAATGCTGCCACCTACGGGCACGCGCCTGGCGCCCCTCCGGCTGCCCCTGGCCAGCCGGGCGTCGACGAACTGCTTGCGTTGTGGCACCACTGGGGACTTGACCCGGCCCAGCTTGGCCCGCAGCCTGGCGGCAACCGCTGGCTGTGCGTGGTGGGAGCGCCCGTTGCCCACAGCCTCAGCCCACGCATCCACAACGCAGCCCTCACGGCCGCCGGCAACGGCGCCCGGTACGGTGCCCTCGAGTTGCCGCCCAACCCGGGTTACCTGCGCCTGCTGTTCCATGTGGCCGGGCGCCTCGGCTTGGTTGGTTGCAGCGTCACCAGCCCCCACAAGCTGGAGACGGCGCGGCTGGCCCGCTCCGACGCCATCGCCACCGAACTGGGCGCCGCCAATTGTGTTCGCTTCGATTCCTCGGGCCCCGTGGCCACCAACACGGACGCCACGGCCCTTCGGGACCTGCTCAAGCCACACGCCGGCAAGACCGCTGGCGTGCTGGGGGCGGGCGGAGCGGCCCGGGCGGCCTTGTGGGCTCTCCAGCAATTGGGCTGCCCAGCCACGACGTTCAGTCGCGACGCCGAAAGGGGCCGTGCTGTGGCCGAGCGGTTCGGAGCCAAGTGGCGCCCGTATGATGAGCGTGCCGAGGAGCGACCGGCCATCTGGATTCAGGCGACGCCGGTGGGGTCCAGTCCCGAGGATGGCAGCGGCCTGTCGGGTGCTGCGCTTCAGGCGGCCGACGCCGTCGTGGAGATGGTCTACGCCGCCGGAACCACCGAGTTGGAGCGCCTGGCCGCGGCGGCCGGGTGCCACGTTGTGTCGGGCCGCGACGTCCTGCTGGAGCAGGGCGTGCAGGCCTACCGCTTCTGGTTCAACCAGGAGCCGGACCGCGACGCCATGGAGTCGGCGCTGGCGCCGACGGTGGTGGCTTGATGCGGGCCCGATGCCGGTCCCACGGCGCGGTCACCATCATCAACGCGACGGCCACGGGCACGGGGTGCAGCCTTGCCACCGAAGGCGGCGTTGAGGCCACCTGGATTTGGCAGGATGAACCCGGACTGGTGTTCGGTTCGCTGCCGCCAGTGGATGATCGGCTGGCGCAAGCGGTGTTTGAAGAACTGCGCATGCGGAGGGCGGATGCTCCGGCCGGCGCCAACGTGGCCACCAGTTCGCCGGTGGCCGCCAGCCGTGGCCTCAAGACGAGCAGCGGCGCCGCTGCGGCCATGGTCAGGGCCGCGCTGTTGGCTCTCGATGGCCGCAACCCGGATCCCTGGATTGTGGTGGACGCCGCCGTGGACGCCAGCCTGGCTGCGCAGGTGACGCTGACCGGAGCCTTCGACGACCAGGTGGCCGTCACCGTTGGTGGCTGTCACCTCACTGACAACGCCGGGCGGCGAATCCTGGCGGCCCTTCCGGTTCAGCCCTGGGAGGTGGCGATCTGGGTGCCCGACACGGACATCCCCAAGTCGCGCGTGGCAGGCGTTGATTGCGCCGCCATCGGGCCCCGGGTGCAGACCGCCATCAGTGCTGCCCAGGCGGGCGATGTGCCGCTTGCCTTGACGCTCAACGGAGCCGCCTTCATGGACGTGTACCAGGCCGCGGGCCTTCCCGTGTCGGATGAACCGGTGCGGGCGGCGATGCAGGCGGGTGCCCTGGGGGCGGGCCTTTCAGGAACGGGGCCGGCCGTCGCCGCCCTGTTTCCCCCCGGGGAACGACCCGCCATAGGCGCGGTTTCCGGAGGCACCTGGATGTGGACCCATGCCGTTGCCGCGGAGGGGTCCCGATGACCCAGGCACGCCTGCGCGGGGCCACGGTAGACGGGGAGGTGACGATTCCGGGCAGCAAGAGCGTCTCCCACCGGGCGTTCCTGCTGGCCGCCCAAAGTCAGGAGCCCTGCACGGTCTCCAACGCGTTGTTGTCGGCTGACACCCGCGCCACCCTCCGGTGCCTGGTGGCCCTGGGTGCGCGCTTTCAGCCAGACTCTGATCTGGCGGCACCCCAGGCCCTGCGTTTCCAGCCGGGCCCATTCCTGCCGCCGCGAGAGGTGCTGGATTGTGCCAATGCGGGCACGGCTCTCCGGCTCCTGATTGGTACCGCCGCCCGCCTGCCGTTTCCTGTTGCGCTCACCGGGGACGAGTCGCTGTGCAGCCGGCCCAACGACGCCCTGTTGGATGCGGTCAAGGGCCTTGGTGCCCGCGTGGAAAGCCATGGCGGCCGCGCCCCCCTGACGGTTCGGGGTCCCATGATGCCCGGCACGGCCCGGCTTCCGCCCCGCAGCAGCAGCCAGTTCGCCAGCGCCCTCCTGCTGTCTTTGCCCATGGTGCCGGGGGCCAGCCGGGTTGACCTGGATGCACCGGTTAGTTCCAGTCCGTACCTGGACCTGAGCCTGGAGGCCGCCGAGGCGTTCGGACTGAGTATTCAAGAGATCGGCGCCGATGGCCGGTCGTTTGTGATCCCGGGCGGCCAGACCCCCCGGGCGCGCAGCTTTGCGGTGGAATCCGACTGGTCCACGGCGGCCTTCCCCCTGGTTGCCGCCGCCGTTACGGGCGGCCGCGTGACGGCTCGGGGGCTGCGCGCCGACAGCCGACAGGGCGACCGCGCCATTCTGGATCACCTGCGCGCCTTCGGGTGCCGCGTCGAGTCCGCCCATGGAGCCGTCACGGTCCACGGCGATGAACTCACCAGTCCCGGAACGGTGGACGTGTCCGCCACGCCAGACCTGTTCCCCATCCTCACGGTTCTTGCAGCCCGGGCCTCGGGGCGGACGCATTTCGTTGGCGGGAACCAATTGCGTCACAAGGAATCCGACCGGATTGCCGCCATGGCCACGGGTCTTGCCGCCATGGGGGTCCATGTTATCGAGGAGCCGGAGGGGCTCATGGTGGAAGGCGGCCGTCTGGAGGGAGCCCACGTCTCAAGCCACCACGACCACCGAATTCACATGGCCTTCTGCATCGCCGGCCTAGCTGCCAGCGGCGAAACGCTGGTGGACGACCCTGCCTGCGCCGCCGTCAGCTACCCCGGCTTCCACGACGACCTTGCCCGTCTGGCAGACCTTCCCGGTCCTGACGGCCTGGAGGTGCCTTCGTGAACACCTTCGGGAGGCACCTGCGCGTCTCCATCTTCGGTGAGAGTCACGGCGCTGGAGTCGGCATCACCCTCGACGGCCTTCCAGCAGGTTTGGCGGTGGACGAGGCGGCGGTACAGGCGGACCTCGACGCCCGGCGGCCGGGCCGCTCCGCGCTGGTGACCCAGCGGCAGGAGAGCGACCGGGCCCAGTACCTCTCCGGCTTGTATCGGGGACACGCCACGGGAGCGCCCCTCACCGTCTGGATTGCCAACGAGGACACCCGCAGCCGGGACTACAGCGAACTGGTACGCAAGCCCCGCCCCGGACACAGCGACTGGGTTGCACGGGTGCGAAGCCATGGCTTCAACGACTTTCGTGGCGGCGGCCATTACTCCGGCCGGCTGACGGCAGCACTCGTGGCGGCCGGCGCGGTGGTGGAGCCCCTACTCGCCCAACACGGCATCCAGGTCGAGGCCCACCTTCACCAGGTGGCGTCCGTGGCCGGCCAAGACTGGCCCACCGTCGAGGCGATGGCCTCCCGCGTGCCTGCCAGCGCCGTCTACACCGCCCACTCCAACCTGGAGCAAGCATTCGTCGATCTCGTCGACGGCGCCCGCCGCAACAAGGACTCCGTCGGCGGCGTCGTGGCCTTCGCGGCAGAAGGCTGCCCGGTCGCCCTCGGCGATCCGTTCTTTGACTCGGTCGAAAGCCGCCTGGCCCACCTGCTCTTCAGTGTCCCCGCCGTCAAGGGAGTCGATTTCGGGGACGGCTTCGCTGGCGTCCAGCTACCCGGCTCCAGCCACAACGACCCGTATCACATCGAGGCGGGCCGAATCCAGACCACCTCTAACCACGCCGGCGGCATCCTCGGCGGCCTCACCAACGGCGCGCCCGTCTGGGGCCGCGTCGCCATCAAGCCCACCAGCAGCATCTTCCAACCCCAACAAACCGTCGACCTAGCAACGGGAGAAGACGCTACCCTGGAACTCAAGGGCCGCCATGACCCCTGCATCGCCATCCGCGCCGTGCCCGTCGTGCGCGCCTGCGTCCGGCTGGTCCTGGCCGACCTGCTGCTCCACGCCCGGGCCGAAGGGCTGGTGCCCGTGCCCGAACACCCCGAACCTCCCGGCTTTCAGGAGGCCCCGTGACCACCGATCGCGCGTTCCTGCGCCGCCGCATCGCCGAACTGGACGAGCAAATCCTCGGCCTCGCCGCCGAACGATGCCGGCTGGGCCAGGACGTGGGCCAGCTCAAGCATGCGGCCGGCGAGCCCT
>JBFIJP010000061.1:0-14155 GCA_041600695.1 Thermoplasmatota archaeon
CTTTCGTTCGCACCTCGTAGAGGTCGTGGCGCCGATCGCACTCGCCTGCGGCGAGCGGTCCAGACCCCACGACTCTACTCGTTGCTCACTTTCGTTCGCACCTCGTAGAGGTCGTGGCGCCGATCATACTGCCCTCCGGGCAGCAGTCAGGGCACCAGACCCCTACTCGGTGCCGGACTTCGTCCGGACCTCATAGAGGTCGTGGCGCCGATCCTGCAACTGCACCACGCTGCCACGGCGACGATGACGACGCAGGACCTCAAGGTCCACGTCGCCCACAATCACCGTCTCCACGTTCGGCGTCGTTTCGGCCGCGATGCCGTCACGGGGAAAGCTGAAGTCACTGGGAGTGAAGATGGCGGACTGGGCGTACTGCACATCCATGTTCTCCGTGTCCGGCAAGTTCCCCACAGTCCCGGCGGTCACCACGTAGATCTGGTTCTCGATGGCTCGCGCCTGGGCGCAGTAGCGGACGCGCAAGTAGCCCTGGCGATCCTCCGTGCAAAACGGCACGAACAGGATGCGGGCACCGGCGTCGGTGGCAATGCGCGCCATCTCAGGGAACTCCACGTCATAGCAGATGTTGATGGCCACCGGCCCCACATCCGTATCCAGGACGCGGATGTCATGGCCCGGCTCAATGCCCCACCAGCGCCGCTCGTTGGGCGTCACGTGAACCTTGTACTGACGGTCGATGGTTCCGTCCCGACGGAACAGGAAGGCGACGTTGTAGAGACGACCTTCCTCCTCTACCAGGTGGGTGCCGCCCACGATGTTGACGTTGTAGCGCACCGCCAGATCGGCGAAGTGCTCGATGTACTCGTCCGTGTACTCGGTCAGCGCCCGCACGCCCGTAGCGGGATCCTTGACCTGCATGGCGGACAACAACTGAGTGGTCAGGAGTTCAGGGAAAACAGCGAAGTCGCTGCGGTAGTTGGCCGCGACATCCACAAAGTACTCCGTTTGCCGGGCGAAATCGTCGAAGTCCTTCACGTGCCGCATTTTGTACTGGATGACGCAGATGCGCACCGGCTGGGCGGTTTGCAGACGGCGGCCAGTCGCCGGCCGGTAGTCTAGATTGCTCCACTCCATCAACACGGCGTGGCCGGCCGAAGCAACGTCTTGCGGCAGATAATCGGGAAGCACGCGCTTGGGAACGAACCCGTTGGCGATCTGGAAATCCAACACAGGATCGTGCAAGTCGCCGCGCAGGACCGCCTGCACGTACTCACGGGCAGTGTACTCCTTGGCCTGCTCGGCATAACCAGGCATCCGCCCAGCGATGACGATCCCCTTCAGATTGTGCTGGAGCGCCAGATCCTTGCGGGCCGCGTACAGCCGCTGGCCGATGCGCATCCCCCGCATGTCCGGATGGACCATCACCTCAATACCGTACAGGTGGGTACCCTCAGGGTCGTGATTGGCGATGGTTCCGTCGGCGGTGATCTCGTTGAAGTCGTGTACGTCCTCGTACTCGGCCCAGTCGATGATCAGGCAAGATGCACTGCCCACGATGCGACCCTCGTACTCGACGCAGAACTGCCCCTCCGGGAAATGCCGGAGGTGCTGTGCGAGTTGATTGGGCTTCCAGGGACGCATACCGGGAAAACAGATCTGCTGCAACTCGATGATCGCATCGAAATCCTCGGGCCGGATCGGCCGCATGGTCACCGGGGTCTCGAACTGGCTCAGGTCAAGTCCCGGTCCGGCGTCACGCGTCTCCTCTTCCATCTTGTCTCCCAGTCGATCAATGGGCATTAGAGCCTAACCCCTCCCTAGCGCCGGGAAAAGGTGCCCGTCAGCACGGCGTCGGCCAGCGCGTGCCGCTCAAGCAGTGCACGCAGGTCCGCGACCGCCGCCCCGGCGGGCAGGTCAAGCGGCGCCCCAAGCGCGAAGCCATGGAACCGATACCGGTGGGTGCCCGACGGCGGGCACGGGCCGCCGTAGTCTGTCCGATTCCACGAGTTTTGGCCCACCAGAGCACCGAGAGCCTCCACATCGGCCCCCTCCTCCAGTTGGGCGCTGGCTGCCGGCAGGTTCCACCAGGTCCAATGGGTCCAGGTGCCCCGCGGCGCATCCGGGTCGTCGAAAATCAGCGCCAGCGCCTGCGTTCTTGGCGGCAGGCCCTCGAACGCCAACGGCGGGGAGGTATCCGCGCCGTCGCAGCTATACCGGGCAGGAATCGGTTCGCCATCAGCGAAGGCGGGGGAGATCAACTGAAACGCGGTCATGGGGTCACCGGGCTCGCGTCTTCAACCTGAGCATAGCTTTCGGCCAGACGCAGGGTCGTGAGGAAAACGGAGAGCCGCACCCGTCCATCAACCGCCGGCACGTTAAGGTTGGGCAGAGGGCCGCCTAGGCGCCGACGAAGACTATCAGGCCAGGGGCGCAATTCGGCAATCTAACGGCTGCGTCGGGGTCCCCACCCATCCATCTCGCCCCACTACATGCCCCTCAGGCCAGGGGTCCTCTACAAGCCAAGCGCCATCCAAATCCACCCAGTCCGCGACGCCCACAAAGGCTGCGGCAGCTGCGATCCCAAGGCTGGATTCCAGGTGGCAACCGATCATGACCCCCCAGCCCGCCTGACGCAGGACATCCACGACGGCGGCAGCCGCCACGGGCCCACCTACCTTGCTCAGCTTGATGTTGCCAGCACGTCCCGCGCCCGCAGCGACCACACGCCGGGCCGATTCCACGTCCGTCAGAGCCTCGTCGGCAACCACCGGAATCTCCGACGCGGCCGCCAACTCGGCGGTCTTTTCAAGCAGGTGCCGCGGCAGCGGCTGCTCTATGAGTTCCACCTCAAGCCTGTGGAGAAGCGGCAACCGGGCCGCCGCGGTAGCCGGGCTCCAGGCCTCATTGGCATCTACTCGCAGCACATGATTCGGGTAACGATCCCGCAGGGCTCGCAAGACCAATTCGTCCGCCGGGCCCGCGAGCTTGACCTTGAACGACCGCCACCCCGCCTGGTGGCAGGCCTCTGCCTCTGCCAAAACTGCGGCCGGCGATCCAACACTTAGCGTCATGCTGGAAAGCCGCCTCCCCGCCGGCAGATCGAGCAACCGATGAGGCGCCACGCCGCGCGTTCGCGCGGCCGCATCGAGCAGCGCTGACGTCACGGCACAGCTGGGCGCCGGGCCCAGGGTCTCCACAGCCGAGCTGGCATCCGAATGCCAGACCTGTAAGTCCACCGCATGGTCTCGGCTGGCTAGGCCCCGTAAGGCTGCGAGGTCGTCCTCGACCGACCCGCCGGAAACCCGGGGGTTTGGTGCCCCTTCGCCCCATCCAACGACCTCGCCGTCAGGCGCAGCCAAGGTAGCTAGGAGGTTAGACGCCCCTGTGCGCGTACCGGCTGCAATCGTGAATGGGCGCCGGGTGCGAAGAGTTAGGCCACGAGCTTCAATGCGCATCGCTTCGCCCCCGGCTTGTCAACGGTCGCTGCGGCCGCCAGAACCGCGTCAAGCAGGCCGCTGGCGCCATCCCGCACGGTATCCCACGCCGCGAGGCCCGTCTGCGCGCTGGCCGCAGCAAGTGCTTCGCGCGCCGCCGCTTCGTCTAACGCAAAGGTCGCCAGGCTAACGGCAGCCACGCGGGTGGGATGCACCAAGGCCGCGCAGTCATGTATCACCTCAATGGCCCGACCCAGATTCGCCAAGGGAAACTCGGTCGGCGCTTGCTCAAGGTGCCGGTGGTGCGTCCGGCCGGCTACGTGACAGAGAACCACCAAGTCCGGGCACGTCCCGTGCAACAGGCCCAGTGTCACCCCTGAATACGACGGATGAGTCAACGTACCCTGGCCCTCCACCACAATCAGGTCCGGCCCGGCTGCATCGCATTCCAGCACCAAATCCTTGGCAGTGCCGGCAATGAAATCGCAGGGCACGGCATCAATGCATACGCCAGCGTCGCAGCCGATCATGATGCCGGTTTGCCCCGTCGCGGCGAAGGCCGTGCGTATTCCCCGCCTTCTGGCTTCTTGAACCAATTCCATCGCCGTAGTCATCTTCCCCGAACTGCAATCCGTGCCCATCGTATGGACCACAAGTGCGCCTGCAGTTCGGGCCTCACCTCGCGAAATTGTCAAATCGGCCGGTGGACGGCGAACGTCCCAAATTCGCGCACCGTATTCTTCGGCAAGGGGGCCGAATTCAGGATCGCTCGAGAGAAAACTGTGCAGGCCGTTGTGAATATCCATACCAGCACAAATTGCTTGACGGATATCGTCTCGCCAGGGCTCGGGCAGACGCCCACCCTGAGGAGCAACGCCCAGGACCATTACCGCGGGCGACAAACCCTCGGCCAAGACATCCTCCATCGAACCAAAAATTGGGATGCGCGCCCCAATTCCGCCAACGAATTCGCGGGCCTCCCTGCCAACCTTGTCGCAATCCAGAATGGCAAGGGGGTCATACTGGAAACGGTAGCGCAGGATGCTTGCAGCAGTCTTGCTCGTGACGGGGCCAAGGCTGCCGTGGGCCAACAGGACCGCCGCCGGAGGGCCGTCTTCAAACCGTTCGATTGCCGCGCCGCTTCGACCATTTCTTGTCATCTCTGGACCTCCTCGCCCTCTTGCTGGATGGACACGCTACCGGCCGCCGGAATGCTCATTTGCACGGCGGGCACATCGAGCCCCAAGCACGCCCGCGCGACGGCCCGCGCGTATTCGTGGAGAACGTCCACCACGTCCCGTTCGCTCCGGTGGCCTTTCGAGCTGAACTTTTGCATCAGCAATGACAACTCGGTCAAGGCAAGGACAACGGTAGGGGCACCTATGTGCTTCCGGATCAGGCTCGTCAGCGATTGAAATGCGCCCCGTTCCGGCCCCTTTTGCTTCACGTGGTAAGCTATGCGTTCGATCGCGGCAACCGTGCGAGGATCAAGTGCTTCCACATCCGCCATCCCGTTTGACAGCCGATGGTATGGACTCCAGTGGCTTGTCAGATCCGGGACGCTACCCACCCCTAGAAACGCCACATGGCGTGCTTGCCGCACGATCAATTCTTGCTCTACCACATCAACCATGGAGACAAATTGGACCCCATGCTCCCTGCAGATGGCTTCCACTCCATCGGCAAAATAATGGGTGGTATGCGCAGGCATCGCCAAGATTTTGATTCCGCGGCCGCATAGGGATTGCACGGCCGACCGCAAAACTTGCCACACCGCATCCTCGCGTCGGGCCAATTCCATTGACAGACCGAGGCCCGGCAGCGATTCAATGTAGACTGGGGGTCTGGATATATCCCCCCTGAAATGCTGTCCCAACAGCCGCGCGACCTCCTCGTTGATGAGACTCCAGAGGGCAATGCCCGATTCCGCGTTGTTACCAGTCACAATTCCAATCGGCAACGGCTCCGCAGTTTCCAGGGGGTCCAAAGATCGGCCTGAAGGCACAGCGATGCGCGTGACCTGCGCACTCGGAACGGCCGTTACTAAGTCGTCGGGGTTGAACTCGATGGCCCACGTGTGGACGCCCGCGTTCGTCATCATGGTCCCCGGAATGGACACAGGCGTTTCGAAGAGCCCTACGTCGAAAACCTGCGTGACATCGACTTCATTCTGGGCGGCTAGCTGGAACGGATTGACAGTCCCGTACGCCATACCAAAGGTGTCTACCAGGAGTTCAGAGGACATGGCCTCGAATCGACCGCCTAAAGCGTGCCTTGCCAATTGCTCATCAAAATCCTGGTGCGCACGGCAGTGCATCGCCACGTAGGCCTTCCCGCCCGTGCCGTCGCGCACAATTCCCACGAGGGATTTCAATTCATCGCAAAGCGGAATTCCCCGTTGGCCCAGGCGCCGCCGCTTCGACCGTGCGTCGCGGCAACTGGTGACGACAGGATTTCGGCTCAGCAAAAAACCGACGCCGTTACGATCCATATGACGAATGACTTCTTGGACCGGGGATGGCAACCGGGATTCACCAGGTTGCAACAATGACTCGACATCGTTGCGATAACCTGCTTCGGGGCCGGGGCGGAAGGATAGGGCTCGGCTGCACTGGGTGGCCGCGACGTTGGGCGGCTTGGGCAGGCTGGTGGGCCCGGCACCCACATCCTTCACCCGAACCATCTACGTCCCCTTTCCGGCCGCAACGTGCAATGCGAGCTCGGCGCGCCCCCAAGTAAACGAACCCTCGGCCCCCGCCAAGTGTACTGTGAAGCTGTTGCGTTTTTCCAGGACCCTCCTGGCACGTTCCGTTACATCAAACACGAGGATGGTGGCGTCGCCATTCGGCACCCGCTTGAAGGTGCCCAAGAATTCTGGACCAATTCGATCCAATTCGTCGTCGCTGCTGAGGTTCATGTACAGTTCCAATTCAACGCCTGAATCCGGACCAGTGATCTTCGCATCACGGAACCGAAGATTGATCTTTGCGATGTCGGCGCGACTATCCCATTCACCCTCTACGCTTCCTGCCGCGATCCGTTCCCGGCGCATCTTGGCATCCACCAGACGGTTACCCTTGTCGCCCAAATCCGTGACGAAGATGCTCTCGCTCTGCTCTCCAGCGAGGTCCTGCTGGGCAAGAAGCGCGACCTCCTCCGGGCTCAAGTCTTCGTCCCCGAGCAGCACCATGAGCTTGCAAAGTGCAGCCTCGGGCGTGATGTCAACACCACTAACCACGCCAACGTCAAGCAGCAGTGCACTTGTCTCGTACAAACCCAATTCAACACTGCCTCGTCCGCATTGCGTGACATCAAGGACGACCTTGGGGTGTTTCTTGTTGGAAGTGGCGTCCTTGACCCATTGCATGACATGAGCATCGGTGGGGATATTACCTGCCCCGTACCCAAGCATCACGACGCCCTTGACCGAGTCATCCGCCAACTGCCGTTGCATGATTAGGCCGTCCTGAATTCCGGGGAAGATCAGGGTTGAGATGACGTTTGGTTCGATTCGCGATCGAAGGTTGAAACTTTTGCCCGGGCCTGGAAGCGGAAGGATCAGTTTGCGATCAACGTGTACTTGCTCACCGATTGTGGCCAAGGGCGAGTAATTGGGCGACTCATACGCTGCGAAACCGTTGGCGTTGATCTTTCTCGATCGGTTTCCACGCAGCAACTGGTGGTTGAAGCAAATGCAAACTTCAGGAACCACGGGTATCCGGGAATACGGGGGGTTGGCGATTTGCAAAGCGGTTATCAAATTCTGGAGTGCATCGTTTCGCACCGACCAAAGGGCAGAAATCTGGGCACCCGTCAGGATAACTGGTTTACCGAGGTTACGCAACATGAACGAGAGTGCTGACGCCGTGTAAACCAGCGTATCCGTACCGTGCAGAATGACGAAGCCCTCATACTTATCGTAGTTGTCACGAATGACTTCAGCAATCTCTTTCCATTCTTTGGGGCCAATGTTGCAGGAATCCAGGGGTTTTGTGCTGTATGCGTCGACCTTGAAGCCGAGGCGCTCTTCTGACAACTCAGGTGTCAGAGACTTGAATTTCTCCCAGGACACAACGACTTGGGGACTCTCCGAGTCGTTGGGGTCTCGGGGCATACTCCCAATGGTTCCGCCCGTATAGATGACGAACACGCCCTTGTTGTCGGCGGCGGCCTTGGGAGCGCGAACGTACTGCACGTATTGAGGTTCGGTCTTTTCGATCAATTCAGCCTTGGGTACTTCCGTTGCTTCAGCCATGTATTTTCCTCCTGTCACGAAGACGCCACGACGGGCTCTTCTGTTGTGATCCCGAGTCCAGCGTCAGTCTGATGCTTCTCGACGATAGCCTGGTCGACTTCGCCCACATAATCCGCATTCATCATTCGTTGAATCTCGCGGTGTTTCATTTCCCTCTTTAAAAGCCCTTTCTTGAGCTGTTTTTCGACTTGGGCAAGTGCCCATTGGAATTTTGTTACGGCTGCCGCAGAGGTCATGTTCCCAACCGGGATGGCACCCTTTTGAAGAGGCGCCGAAGCTGGCGAATAGCGGGGCCTAACACTTGGGTCAACCGGGAATTGATTAGCAATTAGAACAGGGATTCCTCGCTCGACCGCCTTTTCTATAAATGGTAGAACCGAAAAGGGGGGCAACGTGGGGACGTTGCCCACGCCCAATGTCTTGATGATAATCCCGTCCAGTTCCAATGCGTCCAGCGAGCGCATCAGAATTTCGGGGTTGAGGGCAGGGTACTGCTCAACCTGTAATACCCGGCTTGAGAAGCCGTCGCGCAATTCGAATGATTCGGAGCCATCGCGTCGTAAGAGCAGCTCTTTGTGAATGTTGAGCCTCTCCGTAAAGTATCCGAGAGGCCTAAATGCTGGCGACTCGAAACCTTCAAACCTCTGGTCGTGGCGTTTCTGAGTCCTACAGGCCCGGAACACCGTATCGCCGAAACACAACGTAACCTCCTTGATGTTTCCGTCTAAGGCAACGAGGCAAGCGCGGAGAAGGTTCGTTTTTGCATCTCCGTGCGGCAATGCATGTGGCGCCTGAGAGCCCGTGAAGACGACTGGAAAATCCAATCCCTTCCCCAGGCAGTAGGCGACGGCTGACGCAGTGTAGGCGATGGTATCTGTCCCATGGATGACCACTACGCCACGCCGATCGCCATCGTTGCGGCGCCGGTAAATCTCCCGGGCGATCGCGGACCAGTCGTCCGGGTACATGTTGGCACCATCCTTGCAACAGAGCTGCACAATCTCCACTTGGCAATGGGCCTCCAGTACGGTCAAGACATCGTGGAAATCCAGTTCGAAGCGTTTGTCGCGCAAATCGGCAGCGGAGTAGGGGACCACGCGACCGTCGGGTTCGACCTTCATACCGAGTGTCCCCCCCGTATTGATAATGATCAGCTTCGTTTTTGCCCCGTGTTCTGGCGCGATCGGTAGGCTGAATCGAACACCTTCATTCGGGCGCTCCGCGGCCAGTCTATTAGCCAGATCCTCGCACCAGGCTTCATCAAAGATGCGCTCGTATATGGGGCATTTGACCTTCCAACGATCACGCCACACAACAAGGCCTGCCATTCGAAGGATGGTCGTGGTATCACGGTCTGCGACTGGGTCCTGGCCCCGAAGGACTTGGCGATAAAAGTCGAGAATACGATGCCCGACGCTGGCGTTACGGACGACCATTTCTTCCGGGAATAGGAAGTGTTGGATTGTTTCAGGGGGGCCACGCCGCTGTTCAGCGATGAAATCCTCAATCACCTTCTCCACATCGGCGGCACTCGCGACGCGCTTGAGGTGGCACAGATGGCAAAGATAGATTGAAAGGTAGGGTTGGCCCCCGGACCAAGAAAGAATTTCCCGAACGATGTTTCGCGCCTCAGGGGTTTCTACATCGACGCCCGCTGCCAATTCGTCAATCGTTGCTTCGTCCGCGGAAAAATCCCCGATGTGAACCGGCCGACCGACATTGAAACTTGTTTCCTTGGAATCGCGCAAATCATGCGGCTGCCCGACACCAATCCAGGTAAATGTAATCTGAACCCCGGTGGGCATCGCCGCCATCGAGTTACGGATGCTTTTGGCAACGTGGAACAGGTCGTCGGTGAACCGTTCAAGGACTTGAACAAAATCGATTTCATCAAGGAATACATCCAGCGGGGCATGAACATGAGGAAGCACCACTTCGAGGATGTAATCACGGAGGCACGAGGCAAGCGTCTGGTCGTCTCTGGTCTCGAGCCATCCCTTTGCGTGATCTTCGTTAACGCCAATTTGGCGCGACATGACGCTCAACAATGTGGCAAGCCAGCGACGAGGATCTCTTTCCTCGCCGATGTCCCCGACGAGATCGATCCACGCAGTTGCATGTCCGTTCGCTCTGAGTCGGCGCTGGACAGACCGCGCTATCGTGGATTTGCCCATGCCGCGGGAAGATGTAATGACGACATCTTGGCCCCCTAGCAAGACGTCATAAATCTCGTCTTCGTAGGGTCGCTCAACGTACACGAAGCGATCGTCGTTTGGAACGGCGGCGCCAAGATGGTATTGCTTTCGGACGCCGGTCATGGAAGCTCCTGTAGAGGCGACCACGTGTGCTCATCGGACCAGGCTAGGCCGGCCGCGTGCTCATAGAAGGGGCAAGCCCACTGGTAAACGCCAGCTTCGGCCTTGCGAAGAACCTCGAAGCGGACCAAGGCATCCAGTAGTGCTCTGGGTTCTGCCTGAACCGCTGTTTGTCGCATTTGACATAAAGACTGAACGGCTTTTTCTCGGTCGTTCTTTGGGTAGCCCCTTACCTCATCCAAGACCAATTGTGTTACCCGATTCCAGTGCCTCCCATAGGCGTCTTCGAGCGATTTCATCGAGTCCAAGACGGCGGCGGCGTCACCCGCCGCCTTCGATCTCGTGAGCAGATCGTGCGTGAGGTAGGGTTGCCCCTTGAATTGATTCCACGCCTGGCTAGCCAACTTATCGTCAGTAATGCCAAGGGCCTTCGCAAGCGTATCGATCTCGTCCTTCGACCACCACCGCAGGCGAATCTGGAATGGTGTGAATGGGGATTTGTCGATGGTGTGGTGGGCAATCGAGATTGGCACCAATGTGGTGATCGTCGAAAGGCGCGCATAGCGATGAGGATCTTCAGCGGCGCGCCCCGACAACATGCGAAGATCCTGAAGCAACTTGGCCAACGCTTCGCCGTCGTTGGTCGCGGGTAGGAAGTGCACGCCATCGAAGACTACCACCAAGCTCCGGTCAGCAAATCGATCGAGGAGTTCGTCAAATATTTTCGTGATCGTCGTGCCGCCATTGCCCGGTTCGATTGCGCCGCCCGAGCGTGCTACAGCTAGATCGGCGGCCGCCCGGAGCGCATCAGCGACCGAAATCGTTGACTCAGAGATACTCTGGACGAGCAATTCCTGGAAATCCAGTGCTATCACCTCGCGGCCTTGTTTGGCCAGGTCCTGTCTTGCATAGGCAACGCGAGTCGACAGACCGGTTTGTGGCGCCGCGACCACGAGGATGTGGAAAGGATCCGCATCTAGTGCAGCAGTCAGCTGTTGATCCGCACCGGTCGATACGAATGAGGCGGCGTCGCGGGGGACAAGCGAGCCGGGGCTCGGATTGGGGCCCATGATGGCAGCGCCCGGCACGAGTTGGTAGAAGAGCGTGGCCGCGTCCCTAGCCACGTTCGGAGCCAGCCCGGGGCGACAGTCCTGAAACACATTCTGCAGACCGTTCTGGAGCTTGTTCTTGGTTCGAGCGCCAACGGGTCGCGCGCCCCCGAGAATTTGGCTGAGCGTCGAGGCGGCCATCTCTGATGCCTGCGCGAGCACTTTGTGCGGAGTCTGGGTCACCGCCAGGAATTCCTTGATTTTCGCCGGATCTATCGTATCAGACATGGTCGCGCGCCCCCTGGTAAGCCCAGACTATGGTCACGTCCGATATATTTTTATGGGCATCGTGCAAAGGCATTGAAACGACCCAGTATTGGAAGCATACCGCTGCCGGAAATGGATTTCCAGGGGAGAGATTCGCCCGGCGCTGGCTAAACCGCCCGACGACACAAGACCGGTGCACAAAGGGACGCGAAACCTGCCTGGGATCTTCAGTGTGTGCCCCGCCGGGGATCCCGGCATCATTAGGTCGTCGAAAGGACAACGTCGCGTCGACAAGGGTCTTGGCTAAGGTTTTCACAGCATACGCGCAACCAACTGACGGGACCGCCGACCGTGAGACATTGGGGCAAAGGCCAGAATGGCCGCGGCGGCGTATGTCGGCAAGGAGCATGATCAACCATCTAAGTCCCGACGGGGCAACACGCCAGAAGCATGGGCCTACAAAAGCCGTCGGTTGCCATGTTCGCGAATTGATGTCATTCGGTTGGCAAACCGGGCTTGAGTTTTGGCACCAGGTAGCGTTCTTTGCTCACAGCCGTCGGAGAGTTAGCAAGAATTAGCTCCGGGCGCCACGGCCGAGGACCAGGCGTGGCCTATACCAGAGTTCATACAGACGTGTCGTTCGCGTCAGGCTCGCGAGGGGATGCTTCGTTGAGCCCGACATGCTACGGCGGATATGGTGGCCAGGCCTGATGTGCGGGGAATCGCGGACAGTCGCGAATTAGCGCGGCAACCGCCGACTGGAGCGCCGCTCCTGGCCGCCGTGCAGACCCGGGCTGCGACCTAGCTAGCAGTCACAGTAACCGACAAGTGCTGGTTGCCTGTCATCAATAGGCCCAGAATTAACGCTAGAAGCCAGAAATTCTGGCTCAGCACGTATCGCCCTAGCCACGGAGCGTCTTGCGCGATTTCAATAATATCGATTGCAACCTGCGCGCAGGCGGCCGCAGCCGTCCGTATGTCTTCGCCCAGTCGATGCACCTTGCGCGGGCCCGCTTTGTACGTCTTGGTCTTCACTGAACTCTCACCCGGCACGTCAGGCGTGGAGAACGCTAATAGCGTAGTGGCCACAGGAGTGCATTTCTCTAAACAAGGGCCAGAAGATCTGAAGCGGCTGCCAACTTCAGGGCCGCGGCCGGACGCGCTGCAAAGTCTGTCAGATTCGCATGCCCGACGATCCAACGCCCGCATTGACATTGTCCAAGTGCGCAATTACCGCTACCACCCATATCTGCCATCGGCGATCAGTATCGAGGCGCTAGGCGTAGCACTTGCAGAGGGGCAAGGCTGTAGGGCCACAGGCACCCCGAGGAGCACCAGCCCAGTGCCGGGGAACGCATGCCAACCAAGGCCAGCCCCTCACCTGAAGCTTGGCTACCGGGCCACCCTTGACCTAAACGAGGAACGTCAGCCGTTCTGCTGCCTCGCCTTCCTGGACGCCCCAGCCGATGGTGGCGGGATCGAAGTCCATGAAGCCCCAGGTGATGGAGGTGTTGAATGGCGCATTCAACTCGCCGCTGCGGGCGATCGCCCGCTCCATGGCGATGTTGACGGCGCCGCTGCCCACGTCCGCGTAGATGATGCTGGGGGACGACCCCGGCGCGTCGGTGGACCACACCCAGGAATCGCGCGCCTCGGTCTTGTGATCGCCGTGCTGGATGGTCGCCGACCAATGTTCGGCGCCGCCAGGCTCGGTGTTGCCCACGCGGACGGTGAGCAGGCCGGTGGCAGCCGTGGGGGCGCCGCCGTTGAGGTTGATCATCCTATGGTCAAGCCCGATGCCATTGATGTTCATGGAACCGAAGCCCCGGATGCTGATGCTCGCTTCCCCCCAGCCCAGGTCATACTCGGAGTCCTGGGTACGACCCCGGATGGCGGTTCCGGCGGCGATGGTGTTACCCTCCAGAGCGACGGGTGCAGCGACGCGCTCACGCTGTTCCAAGTCGTCCATCAACCCGAACGTGAAGACCACGGCGCTGCCGGCGGCCAGCAGCACGTGCTGGGCCTCGTCGGCTTCGCGGTAGATCGTCACGGTGCCCATGGGCGCGGTGAGGGACACCCAGTCGTGCGCGAGCGTGTGGTTGGCCTGGCCCCGGACGCCAACCACCAAGGGAACCGGTCCGTCCAGTGCCTTGAACCGGAGAACGGCCGCATCGCCCGACCACGCGTCTTCGGGAACGTGGAACAAGGTCGCGGTCCAGCCGTCCAAAGGGTCCAGGGTCATGGTGTGGGTCAGGGGTGTGACCGTCTGGCTGTCGGGCGTGCTGTCGGTTTCGTTGTCGGTGCAGCCTGCCAGGAGGACGGCGGCGAGAATCAGGAACTGAAACATGGATCGGCGCATGGCCGGGGGACGGGCGGGTGCCCAAAAAAAGGATTGCCCCGCGCGTTACGGTGATGCACTGGACGAGCGGGGAGTAAAGGTGAGGGCAAAGGGAAGAAGGATTTGGCTTCGAATCGGAAGGGGCTAGGCGGTGGTGTCGTCCTCGGTCTCCATCTCAACGTCGTCGAGGATTTCGACCAGATCAAGCATGGACTCACCCGAGGAGCCGGGGCCGCAGAACACCACCAGTTCCCAGGCGGCTTCAACGACGCTGCCCTCGGTGACTTCGCCGTCAGCTTGGTCGTCGCCGTCGGCGTCATACTCCACGGAGCAGCCGCCGGGCAGGGTCATGTTGGTGGCGATCCCGGTGAAGGACGCGGCACCCATGAAGCAGCCGCCGATGTCGTTGAAGGCAACCACGACAGCTCCCATGATGGTCTCACAGGAGAAGTGCTCGGTGCGGGGCTCAACGAGCTCCGGGACATCCATGTCAGGAGCCTCGGCGGATTCGGTTGCGGGCTCGTCGTCGTCCAGGCATC